>JARCMA010000147.1 GCA_030248405.1 Microcoleus sp. MP8IB2.171 | reverse complement strand
TAACTGATACCAGATCCGGGTTTTTCACCCCCTTTATTCTTTAATCGGCGCAGGCCGATTTTGTTTGTGTAGTAGCGGTTTCAACCGCCGAGTGTTATGGAATTAAAATGCTGTACTGATATCGTTTGTAAGTTCGACAGTCCGACAGGGAATGAATTCCCTGTCTCATAGCGAAAGTCCTCTAAAAGAGGACTGAAAAGCCAATTAAATAAACCTCTTAATCCTCAACTTTAAATCTCAAATATCCAATATAAAATCAATAATTCCCAATCTAAAATCTAAAATCTAAAATCTAAAATTGATAGTCGGTTAAAACCGACTTTCGCTTTGAGGCAGGGGTTTAAACCCCTGCCTGACTGCGGGTTTGACCTTAAATTGACTGCTAACCGTCCCCAAAGTCGATAAAAAGTCGATGAAAAGTCGATGAATTCTCGAATAAGTCAGTCGCCAACTCAAATAGCCACCTGATTAGATTAGAAATAACAAGGTTGAATCCCATCACAACGAGGTAAAAGCATTGTGCATTCTATCCTAATTTGGTCGCTGGCGTCAGCCACTAATCAACCAGGTTTCGCCTTCACACCGCCGATGTTTTGGTTGCTGCTGGGAGTTGTGCTAAGTGCGATCGATCTATTCATCCAAAAAACTCAGCCCCAAAAATACAGGTTTTACGCGCTGATGATGGGAGCTGCTGCTCTAATTTCATCCTTCGTTTTGTGGAGAGGATCAGTAGCATTTCAGTTCAGTTGGGCAAACGTAATGTATGAAGATTTTGACTGGCAGATATCCTACTGGATGGGAATATCTCTCGCTCTGAGTATCTGGATTCGACCGATTTTCATTGTTCGCAAAAAGTTTGTGATTCCCGAAGCAACGGAAGCGACAACTATCTCCGAAATTTTCCCAGGAGAAACTGGAATGGTGATTTATGAAGGTGCTTCGTGGAAAGCTCGGAATGAAGATAACCAAGTAATCGCACCAAGACAAAAAGTTTACGTTTTGCGCCGCGAAGGAAATACGCTGATTGTTGTACCTGACAAATTAATTCACATCAATAGCTAAATCTGGGTTTGTTACTTCCTTGATTACACGGCGATTGAAATCGCTTCTACACAAGCAAAGTCCGCCTTTGCGGACTAAAAAATCACTATTAACTGTCAACTACTTACCAGGAGATTCACTATGTATCAGTATTTTTTGATGGCGTTGTTTGCAATCACCGGAGTATCTTTAGTCAGCAGCGTTAAAATCGTCCGTCAAGGAGATGAAGCGTTAGTTGAAATTTTCGGAAAGTACGATCGCAAAAAACTCGAACCTGGCTTGACATTTCTGATTCCCTTTGTCGAAACAGTCGCTTACAAACAAACTCTGCGCGAGCAAATGTTAAAACTGCCACCGCAACAATGTGCAACTCGCGATCGGGTCTTTGTCACCCTTGAATTTATTGTGTACTGGCGAATCATTGACTTAGAAAAAGCTTCTTACAAAGTTCAGAATCTCAAGGAAGCCATGTTCAATATGCTGATTCTTTCCATTCGGACTCAGATTGCTAAATTAACTGTCGAGGAACTTCATACAGCTCGTCATCAACTCAATAATACTTTAGTGGAGGAGCTGGATACAACCACCGATCCGTGGGGTGTGAAGTTTACGAGGGTGGAATTGCGCGATTTTGCGATCGGCACTAAAGCGATTAAACCAGAATATTCCGACAAAAAAGAAGCACAAAAGTTGCGATATTAGGAACATCCCATTTTTGCAACAAATATATCCGTAGGGGCGAAGCATTCCGGCAATAAACCTCTGCTTCTAACGAATAAATTATCTGCCGGAATGCTTCGCCCTTACAAACTTGGGATGCTCGCAATTCATTCCCTATCGGACTATCGGTTTTACTAAAAACACAGAGAGCACACTACCATGAGTCAACAAAAATTTCAGTTATCTAGCCTTTCACTTTATCGTTACGAATGCTTGTTGTTTTTAATCTACGTCGGAGTAATTGGCGTGCTAGCTAGCCACTCATTTATTAACGAGAAAATTCAGGAGATTCCCTCGGAACCAAAACAGTATCTTAGCTCAATGAACAGAGAGCAAAAAGCCTATTTCGCTAAAAAAAATACTTTGGCTAATTCTGTTGAAGCATTGGGAACAGGCATTCAAACTGAAACCCAAAATTACAAGTATTCAGTTCGCGCCATCAAGCAAGCAGCATTTAATTATGGAGTATCCAAGCACCCAAAAAGTACAAGTTATGTGGGCGGTGTCTTTGTAGTTCTTGCTAAAGAGGTTGAACCCAATGCTGCCAAACATGAACTCAAGGCAATAGCCATATTGTGCAAAGCTGATTCTCCCGGTTCAATTCAACTGGCAGAACCCACTTATCAAAATGGTAAAACTGTTTGTGGCAGAGGCACGACAGCCGTGACAGAATAATCGAATTCTAGGGCGGATAATGACAGCCGATTACGACGAGTTTAAATCTGCATTTAATTCACTATTTAAGGACTCAAGTCCTTACTAAAAACAAAAAGGAGACAATACCATGCGTCAAGAAGATTCTCAGTCAAATAGCATTTTACCGAAGGGTTGTGGATGTTTAGTGCTTTTGATGTGCATTGGAGTAATGGGTGCGATCGCTCTGCCATCATTTCTGAATATGGCAATGAAGGCTAAGCAGTCGGAAGCAAAACAGTATGTTGGTTCAATGAACAGGGCTCAGCAAGCTAAACTTGCAGAAAACGGTACTTTTGCCACTTCTGTTAATGCTTTAGGACTTGGGCTTAAAACCGAAACAACCAACTACAAATATTCACTTCGCGCCACAAAGCAAGCAGCATTTAATTATGGAGTATCCAAGCAAGAAAAAGAAAAAAGTTTTGTTGGCGGTGTCTTTCTAGTTCCTGCCTATCCAAATGCTCCTAAAGATGAAATGATGACTCAAGCCATATTGTGCGGAGCTGATTCTCGCGGTACAATTGAACCAGCGGAACCAACTTATCAAAATGGCAAACTGATTTGCGGTAAAGGCACAACAGCAGTGACAAAATAATCTAATTATCTGCAAAATCATGACAGTCGATTATCAATATCAAATCGGCGGCAGTCTCCCGCAAGATGCACCTACTTATGTAGTGCGTCAAGCTGACTCGGAACTTTATCAAGCCCTCAAAGCGGGAGAGTTTTGCTACGTGCTCAATTCCCGACAAATGGGCAAATCCAGTTTGCTGGTGCACACCGTACAAAAGCTCTCGGCCGATCGCATTGCTTGTGCTACGATCGACCTTTCGGACATTGGCAGCCAGCAAGTCTCTCTGGATAAGTGGTACGGGGGCGTCGCTTACAAACTTTTGTGCAGTTTCAACCTGTTTCACCCTGTCGAGTTTATGACTTGGTGGCGGGAGAGAGAGTTGATGCCGCCAGTCCAACGCTTAGGAGAGTTAATTGAAGAGTTGCTGCTAGCCAAAATTGCTCAACCTATTGTCATTTTTATTGATGAAATTGATAGCATTCTCAGTTTCAAAGAACCGCTAGATGATTTTTTTGCCCTAATTAGAGCTTGCTACAACAAACGCGCTCAAAAGTCAGAATACAAGCGCATTACATTTGCTTTGCTGGGAGTAGCTACACCATCGGATTTAATTAGCGATGCAGCTCGTACCCCGTTTAATATCGGTTTAGCTATTGAATTGCAAGGTTTTAACTTACAGGAAGCTCTGCCTTTAGCAAAGGGATTTGAGGGAAAAGTAGACAATCCTCAAGATGTTTTAAAAGAGATTTTGGACTGGACGGGAGGGCAGCCATTTCTGACTCAAAAGCTTTGCAAGCTGATTCTGCACCATGTAAAAAGCTTAGCATCGGCTTCTATTATATCAGACTCAACGGATGCAAGCAAAACTGAAATATTTACTACAAATCAATTGTTAATTAGCGAAATAGTGCAATCTCATATTATTGATAATTGGGAATCATCCGATGAACCTGTACACCTCAAAACAATTCGCGATCGCCTTTTCAGAAGTCAGCACCGCGCCAGTAGGTTATTAGGACTATATCAAAAAATATTGCCACCCTGCGATCCACCCCAACCCCCCTTAACAAGGGGGGAAAAAATGCAAGTCGATCCCCCCCAACCCCCCTTAAGAAGGGGGGAGAAGATGCCAGAATTCCCCTCAGTCAAATTAACCAGGAATGAGGAACTTTCAGAACCCCCCTTCTTAAGGGGGGCAGGGGGGATCTGGGCCGATGATACTCCCGAACAAACAGAATTGCGGCTGAGCGGATTAGTAGTAAAACGAGCCGGAAAATTAACCGTATCCAACCGCATTTACGCAGCTATATTCAACCAAAGTTGGGTAGAAAAAGCACTCGGCGACTTGCGCCCCTATGCGGAATCCCTAACAGCATGGATAGCATCAGATTGTCAAGATGAATCTCGCTTGTTGCGCGGTCAAGCACTGGAAGAGGCTAGAGAGTGGTCGGCAAATAAGAGCTTGAGCGGGCAAGATTATCAATTTTTAGGTGCTAGTCAAGAAGCGGAATTTGCCAGATTTCGCGATCGCGAAAAACAAACTCAAGCTGAAATGGAGCAACTGCGCCGCGAAAAAAAGTTACTAGAGGAACTAGCAGAAGCACAAAAACAGAAAAGAATTACTCAATATAAGTTATGGCGCGAGTACAACCTCAGATTAGCAACTATTACAGGGGCCGCAGCAATATTAATATCAATCCTGATTGTAGCATTTTGGGTGAAACCGTCTATCGAAGAAAGAAATAACAAAATTCTGACTCTCAGCGTACTATCAGAAACACTATTTGCTGCTGGCAAAAAAGATGAAGCTTTGCTAGAAAGCATCAGGGCGGCTACTGAAATTAAGCGATCGCTCGGAGTCAGCTCAGATATTCAGATGCGAGTGGCGATCGCCCTCGAACAGGCAGTTTACAGCTTCCGGGAACGCCGCCGCTTGCAGAGTCAAGCCAGTAGCCTTGCTTTCGCGAGTTTCAGTCCTGACAGTCAAACGATTGTGACTGCTACCGATGATAATTATATCAAACTTTGGCAAACTAATGGAACTTTGCAAGCAACATTAACAGGGCATAATGATAAAATTAGAAGAGCAATCTTCAATCCTACTGGTCAAATTATTGTCTCAGCAAGCGACGACCAAACTGTAAAAATTTGGCAAAAAAATGGCAAATTAATTCATGATTTAAAAGGACATAAGGGTCAAGTAACAAGCGTTTGTTTGAGTCTCGATGGTAAAATCATTGTTTCAGCAAGTGCCGATGGAACTGTTAAACTCTGGGAAATAAACGGTGAAGAATTGTCAAGTTTTAAAGTCGAGCGAGGCTGGATAACCAGCGCTAGTTTTAGCCCAGACGGTCAGATACTTGCTGCGGCTGCTACTGATGGTACTGTTAAACTTTGGAGTTTGAGAAAGGTTGTGGAAAAGTTGCAAAAACAGCAGTCAATTGAAGCAAACACCGATATCAAATTGCTCCGAACTTTACAGATTAAAAGTGATAAAATTATGAGTGTAAGTTTCAGTCCCGACGGTGCAATGCTAGCTGCTGCAAGTGCTGGGGGAACTGCAAGACTTTGGAGCAAAGACGGCACGCCGGTGAGTATTTTGCAACATACAAGTGGATTGACAAATATTAGCTTTAGTCCCGACAGTCAAATGTTGCTATCTGCAAGCACAGAC
>JARCMA010000146.1 GCA_030248405.1 Microcoleus sp. MP8IB2.171 | reverse complement strand
TTCTCCTAAAGTAATAAACAGGGGCGTTTCTCCCAGAGCCACACCTGCTGCCAAAAAGTGAAAGCCCAGTGTAGTCTCGCCAGTCCCCGGGCCGCCACGCACCAGATAAGAGCGTTGAGGAATTAGGCCGCCGCCAATCACTTCGTTGAGACCGGTAATTCCCAGAGAAATTCGGTTTTGAGACATTTGTTTTTTCATGTTTTGAATATCGGGCCCGTATTAATATTTAATGGTTTTAGGCAGTGTTTTGATAATTTTTTTACCGGGCGTCTGATAACCTTCATGAAATCTTTTTCTACCGAAAATTACGTAAGCATACAAGAATTAGAAAGTATTGTCGGGACTGCTGGCATCTGTCGCTGGCAAGATACAGAGCCATTTTGGCAAGAACGGGTAGAAAAAGCAGTTGCCCCCGACACGAAAATAGACTGCACCGTTTACCCCAATACTCAGGAAGAACTCGCGGCTGTCATTGCTTGGGCTGAGCAAAATCGCTGTGCAGTCTTGCCTTGTGGTAGCGGCAGCAAACTTGATTGGGGCGGTTTAGTCAAGGGAGTCAAAATTGCCGTCAGTACGGGGCGTCTGAACCGGCTTGTAGAACACGCTGTGGGCGATTTAACCGTGACTGCAGAAGTGGGGATGAAGTTTGCGGATTTGCAGCAAATTTTAGGTAAATCAGGTCAATTTTTGCCGATCGATCCAGCATATCCGCAACAGGCAACTTTGGGCGGAATTATCGCTACTGCTGATGCGGGCTCGCTGCGGCATCGCTATCGGGGGGTGCGTGATTTGCTGTTGGGAATGACGTTTGTGCGATCGGACGGTAAAATTGCGGTAGCCGGAGGTCGAGTTGTTAAAAATGTCGCCGGCTACGACTTGATGAAACTGTTTACTGGTGCTTACGGTACCTTGGGCGTCATTTCTCAAGTAACTTTCCGAGTTTATCCGCTGCCTGAATCATCGGGAACCGTAGTGCTGACAGGGGAAATTAATGCTTTGTCCCAAACGGCTCAAATCTTATTATCCTCTGCTTTGACACCAAGTGCGATCGATTTGCTGTCACCTGAATTAGTCGCAAAATTAGGCTTAGGAAAGGGTACGGGATTAATCGTCAGATTTCAAAGTATCGCAGAAAGCGTTAAAGAACAATCAGCCCGCTTGCTGGAAGTTGGCGAAAAGTTGGGTTTGCAAGGCACTAGCTGCTGCGAGAATGATGAGCATCAGTTATGGCAAAGATTACCAGAAACAATGTGGAATTCTGGCACAAAGTCGGCAATTATTTGCAAAATAGGAATTAGACCGTCGGAAGCTGTAACTGCCATTAACGAATTGCCGGTACAGGACGCTTGGATTCATGCAGGCAGCGGTTTGGGGGTTTTGCGGTTTGAGAATGCTACGGCCCAAACGCTGTTGCAGGTACGCAGAGGGTGCGAAGCGAAAGGCGGTTTTCTGACTGTTTTGGCAGCGCCAGCCCACATCAAGCAACAGTTAGATGTTTGGGGCTATACTGGAAGTGCGATCGATTTAATGCGCCGGATTAAACAGCAGTTTGACCCAGAAAATATTTTGAGTCCACATCGTTTTCTCAGCGGTATTTAGTTTAAAGTTTGTAGTGAGGACTTCAGTCCTTCTTAAATCCCAGTCTAAATCTTTTGTAAACTAGGTTCTTTTTTAACAAACCGCGAAGACGCGTTAGGCGAAGTCGCGCGTAAGCGCTAGAACGCGAAGGAAGAAAAGAGAAGAAGAGAGAAGAGAAGAGAAGAAAGTGTGTGTGTTCGCTTGATGTCATCCGTTAAATCCGTTAAATAATCCGTTGCCGAACTTCTTTCTGCCATATATGCAAACTTCAGAAACATCTCAAATTCCCAGCGAAGATTTAAAACCCGCTAAAGAAAGCAATTTCCTAGCACAAAATCCGCACTTACAAACGCTCGAAATCCCCGGTTTCGACGCTAACAACCCGCCCGATCCGAAATTAATCGATTCTTGCGTACACTGCGGCTTTTGTTTGTCAACTTGTCCGAGTTATCGCGTACTCGGCAAAGAAATGGATTCGCCCAGAGGCCGCATTTACTTAATGGATGCAATTAACGAAGGTGAGGCACCTTTAAACGAAGTAACTTCGCAGCATTTCGATACTTGTTTGGGCTGTTTGGCCTGCGTGACAACTTGTCCTTCTGGTGTTCAATACGACAAGTTAATTTCCGCAACTCGCCACCAAGTTACCCGAAATCAAAAACGCACTTTTTCTGACAATGTAATTCGCACTCTGATTTTTAATCTCTTCCCTTATCCTCACAGATTGCGGCCTTTACTCGTTCCTCTGTTTATTTATCAAAAATTAGGTCTGCCAAAACTTGTCCGCAAAACAGGCTTGCTGAAAAAAGTATTTCCCCGTTTGGCGGCGATGGAATCAATTTTGCCAGAGGTAACAGTTGATTCTTTCCGGGATAATTTACCAGAGGTAATTCCGGCACAAGGGGAGAAACGCTATCGAGTCGGCGTGATTTTAGGCTGCGTGCAGCGGCTGTTATTTTCGCCAGTGAATGAAGCTACGGTGCGAGTTTTGACGGCTAACGGTTGCGAGGTTGTGATTCCTAAAAGTCAGGGATGCTGCGCTGCTTTACCGGAACACCAAGGCCAAGCGGAACAGGCGAAAGCCTTGGCTAGACAAATGATTGATAGCTTTGAAAATACTGGCGTTGATTTTGTGATTATCAACGCTGCTGGGTGCGGCCATACTTTGAAAGAATACGGTCATATTTTAGGAGATGACCCGCAATATCGGGAGAAAGCTGAGAAATTTGCTGCTAATGTTAAGGACGTGCAAGAGTTTTTGGCAAGTGCCGGAATTACGGCAAAACTCAATCCTTTGATTGACGGAGATTTGACAATTGTGTATCAGGATGCTTGTCATTTGTTGCACGGGCAAAAGATTAGTTTGCAGCCGCGTCAATTACTGCAACAAATTCCGGGGGTGAAGTTAAAAGAACCTGTGGATGCGGCTTTGTGCTGCGGGAGTGCGGGGGTTTACAATATGCTTCAGCCGGAGATTGCTGATGAATTGGGAGTGCAAAAGGTGGAGAATTTGCTGAATACTGGCGCGGAGTTGATTGCTTCTTCTAATCCGGGTTGTTCTTTGCAAATTAAGAAGCATTTGGAGTTGCAGGGAAAGGAAGTTACTTTAATGCACCCGATCGAGCTTTTGGATTATTCTATTCGTGGGGTGAAATTGCAGAGGAAGTAGTTTGCTGGGGCGGGCGATGTCGGCCCTGTTTTGGATGCGCTGAGGGTGAATGAGATTTTTTTTAATAGACTTCTTGCATTCATCCCAAAACAATCAGGAAAATATCTGCGTTTATCTGTGTTTATCTGCCTGACATCTGCGGTTAATTTATCTATCTAAAATAGACTTGAGTTGCATAAATATTTGATTGATGGGTTAACCGCAGATTTCAAGCAGATAAACACAGATTGACGCAGATAATTTAATAATTGAACGTGATTGAGTGCAACTCAAGTCTAATGACTATTTCCCCTCTTCTAACCTCAAAAAATGCACCTGTCCCGAAGCTTCCGCCACTACGATTGTCACCCCATCAGGTGCAATAGCGCAAGCTTTCAAAGCACTATCTCCCCTGAAACTAGCAATTACTTCTCGACTTAACAAATCCCAAACTTTGAGAGTATTATCGTCCGAAACAGAAATTGCCTTTGTTCCCATAGTCGCCACAGATGTTACCGCATCAGCATGACCTGCCAAAGTAAAAACTTCTTTTCTACTTGACAAATTCCAAACTTTCAGATCGTGTTCCCGCCCGCCAGAAATCGCCCATTTGCCATCCGCCGTAACTGCCACAGCATTCACAAAACTCTCATGACCTTTGAGAGTGAAAAGTAGATTTTTGACGGCTAAATTCCATAAATTTGCCAAAATATTCTTTTCTTTCCCCAAACTCCAAACTTTCAGAGTTTTGTCGCCGGAAGCCGAAATAACCCGCTGGCTGTCGGGAGTAACTGCCACAGCTTTTATCCCGTCCTCATGACCTGAAAAAGTAAAAAGTTCCTCTCCTGTTTCTAGATTCCAAACTTTAATAGTTTTGTCTCCCGAACCGGAAATCGCCATCGTTCCGTCTGCCGTCACTGCCACAGAATTTACCCAGTCTGCATGACCAGTGAAAGTAAAGATTTCTTTTCCGGTTTCTAGATTCCAAACTTTCACAGTTTTGTCGCCGGAACCCGAAACTACTCGCTTGCTATCCGGTGTTATTGCGATCGCTTTTACCCAATCTTGATGTCCCGAAATAGTAAAAATTTCCTGTCCGTTTTTGAGATTCCAGACTTTAATGCTGTTGTCTCCTGAACCGGAAATCGCTTTCGTACCGTCTGCCGTCACTGCTACAGCATTTACGCAGTCATCGTGACCTGCAAATGATAAATTTTCTTTGCCTCTTTCTAAGTGCCAAACTTTGAGAGTTTTGTCAGAGGAACCAGAAACTATCCGCTGGCCGTCGGGGGTAACAGCTACAGCATTCACTGGGGCGATGTGATTGGTAAAAGTGAAAAGTTCTTCTTTTGTTTCCAGATTCCAAACTTTCAGCGTTTTGTCGCCGGAAGCCGAAATTACCCGTTTGCCGTCGGGACTGACTGCCACAGCTTGAACGAAACTGCTGTGTTTTCCTAAAGTGAAAAGTTGCTTTCTTTCTGATAAACTCCAGACTTGAATAGTTCCGTCGTAACTGCCGGAAATTATTTGTTCGCCGTCGGGAGTAACTGCTACACTTTTTACCCAGTCTTCATGACCCGTGAGAGTAAAAAGTTCTTTTCCAGTTTCTAGGTTCCAGACTTTCATGCTGTTGTCTCCCGACCCGGAAATCAACCGTTTACTATCAGGAGTTACTGCTACGGACTGGACAAAACTGCTGTGACCTTTGAAGTTAAAAATTACTTCCCTGCTTGTCAAATCCCAAACTTTAATACTGCCATCCCAAGAACCTGAAATTACTCGCTTGCCGTCGGGAGTTACTGCTACTGCTTCTACGGCAAAAGTATCGCCGGCAAAAGTAAATATTTCTTGTCCAGTTTCTAAATCCCAAATTTTAATCGTATTATCCCAAGAACCGGAAATTACTTTAGTGCCGTCGGGGGTGACAGCTACAGCATTGACGTAGGTAAGATGACCTTTGAGGGTGGAAAGTTCTTCTCCTGTTTCTAAGTGCCAAATTTTGAGATTGTGGTCGGAGGACGCAGAAATTGCCCGCTTGCCGTCGGGGGTGATTGCTACAGCTTGTACCCAGTCTGTATGTCCGGTGAGGGTACGCAATAATCTCCCGCCGGGAGGAGTAAAGCTGGGCGTTAGCGGTCGCAGCCAGGGGCTTTTTTGGTGTTGTGCCTGTGCTAGCAGTGCTTTAATTTCTGGACTTTCAAAGCACATCAAGCGGGCTATTAGTTGGGTGGCTAGTTGGCTTTTATCTGTGCCTAGAATGTGGGCAGACAGCCGAATTGCTTCTTGGATTAATTTGAGTTGGTCGGCTTTTTGGTCTGAGATAATAATATCGGGACTTGTTGCTAAATCGTAATCTTCTATTAGCGCCTGTACTCCCGATGCTGACAGCTTGGCTTTAATAAAATTGTAATCTGTTAGTAAGCTGTATAATTTTTCGTGGTCTGAAGTCGCTGCTAGCTGACTTGGCAGGATTCCCAGGTAGTGCGTTTGTTCTGCGGGCTGCATTTTATCCAGCCCTTGTGTAAACTCGGTCATAAATTTACGGATGTGTTTTTTAAATGTTTACGATCGCTAGCTGCACCCTACCGAAAAGCCGATCGAGAATCTTTTCTCTTGACTTAGCATGACATATTTGAATGCTATGTGCTATGGGCTTGCTGTCCTCGGTTTGGTGATGGTTCGATGAATTGCTGGTTTTTTAGTCGGAGTCTGCTTTGAGAATTTTCAAGCAGTGCGATTACAATAAATCGCCGCCAATATAATTCACTCAGCAACGCCCAATTTACCGATCAATCGACAAAAGCTCACATATATCGTTGTTTTTCTTAACATAGCTGGTATTTGGGCGATGATGGTCGATCGATCAACACTGTCAAAGCTAAAAAATTTCAGGTATCGTAATCCTATTTAATGTGCGAAAAAGACTTTTTATAACGAAATATGATGGCGGATGCTCTAATTTTCTGTCAAGTCGGCCGCAGCAGCGAGGCAGATGTCCCCCTGGTTGGGTTTCGTACCTCAACGGCATCTGCAATCTGTTTCACCCAAAGCTCTCAGAAAGCTTTCCAGGTGCGCCCCCTTCCTCTAAAATATAGAAAAGGACTTGCACTCTTAAACCTGGTTTCTAGACAAAATCATTGGTTTGACCGCTAGGTACGTAGGAAGAAACCGGGTTTCTGACTCCATAGCGCGCAAGTCACGATCACAAATAAAGCAGTATTGAGTTTAGAGACAAATTTCATGGATGTTATCGAGTTTTTCGAGTTAAGTGCAGGTAAATGGTTTTCCCAGCGTACCGTACACAATCTCAATTCTGGGGAATTGCAGGCCGGTAAATCTGACCTCAAAATAGAAATACTGACAGCTAGCGATGCAGCAGTCGTCAAACTTTGCCAACAACACTCGATTAACCCGGCTTCAACTGGGCTCAAGGGCGTTCGGATTAGTTGGGACGGTATTCCCGATCGCGACAAAGCTAAACAAATCGGTTCTACAATATTAGCGATCGTACCAAATCCCGACAATCCCAGCGAAGGCAAAGTGTTGCAAGATAAGGGTAACAGTCGCTACGTGATGGGCGACGACGTACTGACATTGATTACAGAATCAGACACCCTCCATGCAGAAGAAAGGCTGTGGTATCTCATGCCTAACTTGCGACTGCGGACTAGCGTTGTTAAGCAAGCTAACGGTACCGAACAAGCATCTTTTTGTTCGGAAATTCGGATGGGAGGAAGTCCGAAAAGTGAAGAGTGACAAATAACTATCTAGTTTTCAAAGTTTACACCCTATTTCTGCTTTCTCCCTTCTTTCTTCTGCCTTCTCGGGCAATCGCTTTTAACTTGGTATGAAAATCAGTGTGTTTGACAACTGGGAATGATTTGGCCACAGGTTTGTCCGCTAATTTGTGTTCAGCTTCGGCTCGATCGGCGAGGGCGGTAACAGCCACATCTTCATATACTACAAATTCTGTATTTTCTTTTGTACGATCGTCGGCTGCAGGTAATTTTCCTGTTTCCTCTGCCTCTGTGTTTGGGACTTCTGCATGAAGCGCCACATCAAGTTGCGCCTCTGACGGTTCACGCAAATCTAACTCTGCGGCAGTTACTTCCGATTCCTGGTTCGATAAAAGTATATCTTCCGGTGACAGTTGAGCAGCACTTTCCCCGGTTAAATTTTGAGGAAAATTATTGCATACCAAGCGTTCAAACTCGCGATTGAAATGATAGAGAGGTTGACCTATCCGATGCCACATACTCAATAGCTGTCCCACAGAAACAGCCTTGTAGCGGCCTTGATAAAGCGCTTCAACCACTGCTAAACGCAGCCAATAGCCGGGATACTTGGTCAGCCATTCACCCGCCAATTTCTCGGCTTTTTTGCCACCTAGGTCAAAACCGTAGTGAACCAGCAGAGCCGCTGCTTGTGCAGATATTGCCGTCACTTCTGTCATTTGTTGTCTGTTGACTGTTGACTGTTGACTGTTGACTGTTGACTGTTGACTGTTATCTGTTGACTGTTATCTGTTGACTGTTGACTGTTGACTGTTATCTGTTGACTGTTGACTGTTAGTTCCAAATTCCCAATGACCAATGCCCAATGACCAATGCCCAATTAGCCAATTGAATTAATCGGATAAACGCACTCCTCCTTCTACAGTTCGCGCGTCCCCGGAAAAAGGTTGGGGAGTCCCATTCCAGTTGAAGTCGCTAATTCTAAAAGTCAGGCTGCCGACTTGACGCTCAGGATTAAAACGCAAAATGATTGCGTAGCTGCGGCGACTGTATTCTACAGTGTAATTCGTACTGATTGCTTCCCCGCTTTCTAAATTAATAGCACTTTGAAATCCAACTCGAAAGCCTCCGTAAACTTGCTGGACAAGCCCAAAAGACAGGACTCTCAAATCTACTAAGCGATCGAATAAAAACGGCGATATACCGTCCCGTCCCACCTGGGTATAGGTCACGTTAAACCCAGTGTAATCGAGGAAATGGCGGGAGAAATGACCGAACTGCCCTTGAATGCCGACGCTGCCAGCGAGCGAATTTTGTCGATCGCCACTGCTGTAATAAGTACCAACTCCCCGGACTCCCAAGGCCAGTTGCAAGAAAGGAACCACCGGCGTCCGCGTATACCTCAAACCCTGGGTGGGAGTGCGGGGCAGCGGTTCGCCCTCCCACAGGTTGAAGCCACGACTCAAGGCAAAGCTGAGTTGGGAACGGCCCAGATCGATGCGGTTGTTTTCCCGCACTGGTTCGAGCAAGTCTGCTCGATCGGTGTCAGCATTGATAAATTGATACCCAGCTTGGTAGCTGAGATTGATGCCAGTGCCTCCGAGTGGGATGACTGGGGAAGTGAGGACTGCCCCCAGGCTGCTCTGCACGGTTTGATAGCCCAGAGAACCGTTAAACAGTCGATCGCGATAACTGTATTCTGCTGCCAGAGAGTGAGTGCCGATCAACTGTCGCAGGCGCAAATTGCCCCGAAAGCTGTCTTCCGGCAAGTTCGGGAAATTTTCAAAACTCAGAAATATTGCCGATCCGTCGAGCCTGGTGCGTGGGCCGAGACTAGCGCCCAACCTCGCTTTCAGCCCGTAGCTGTCGGGAAAAAACGGATTGCCACCGTGCTCTGCCACGGCCCGCTGAAGGTAAATTTGAGGCGTCAGGGTCAGCCGCACCGGCCCGTTTTGCAACACCTCAAAACCGCACTCGGCATACAAACCGCCGCGGTCGCCTCCGTCGTAGCCAAAGGTCAAACATGGGCCGTTTTGCTGCCGGCTGTCAAACACTTGCCTGCGGGGATACACGGGTATTTTCACGCGGTTGTCGAACACCAAGCGGGGTTTAGTTGTGACCAATTCCTCTGCCGTGGGGGAAATCCTTCTAATCGTCGCCGTCCGGGCCCTGTATTCAAATTCCGGCGGGGAAAACGGGTCGTTAGTAATCCGAATGTTGGTTGCTACTCTCGCGCCGTCTGGCAGCAGTTCGATGCGTTCTGCTTCAAAGCGGACGCGGTTGACCGCACCGACCACTTGGGGGGCTGCTAGCTGTCCGCCGCCCCCGATTGTCACTGTAGCAGCGCCGGGGGATTTGACTCCGCGCACGGGCTGCTGGCTGGTAATTCGATCGCTCAGTGGCTGTTCCAGAATCGTCCCAGCACTGATATCTGTAGGCAGTGTGGGGGTCAATTCGCTACCTGCGGCGGGCAGGAATATTTCGCCGCTTGCTTGTTCGACTGCGCCGGCGTTGAGGCCGAGATTGAATTCCATCCGCTGGCCGCGCACTACTTGTTGGCCGCGGGTATAGGCGACATTGCCGGATGCTACCACTTGGCGGGTGACTAAGTTGACGATCGCTCGATCGGCATCAATCACAGTTTGCCGGAATCGCACAACGACATTACCAACCGCCGTGACAATTTGCTGCTTGTCGTCAAATTCTTGGCTGTCAGCCTTAACTTCAATAGTATCGGCCGGAGTCACAGGAAACGGCACCGTTCGCCCAGAAGGTGCGGTGCGGACTCCCGGCGGCGCGGCTGGTTTAGGCTTCGGTGTCGGCGCAGCGGGTGTACTGGGTGCGGGGGCAGTTCCTGGTGTGGGAATGTCGAACTGTTGTTGCCCGCTGGGTGCTGGTTCTAGCGCGGGTTCTGGAACTGGAATCTCCGCAGGTTCGGGAGAGTTATCTTCTAACTGCCGGCCTTGGGCCTGATACCAACTTTCCTGCTTTCCGACAAGATTTCTCTCCTGTTGTTTCTGCGCCTGTGCGGTTCGTTTTCGATTGCGAATGGCAACGGCATTTTCTACCGAACCCAATTGGTAAGCGGTAAACGAGGAATGTTTCGGAGTTTCCGCAGTTTCGGGTTCTCCCACAGGAGGCCGACGCTGAAATCCCACCACTGCCTCGCCACTTTCCACTGCAGCTAGGGGGTCGGCGATTTCTGGAGGCTGGTCGGTGGCTGGGGTGGTGCCGAGGAGTGTGGCTGCGGGTTCTGCTTGGGCTGGTGTGGGTTCTGGCTGAAGGATATCTGGGCTTAGTTCCGGTATTTCTGCGGGCTTGCTGCGGGTGTCTCCATCGCCTGCCGCCACAGTGAGGGCAACCTTTTTGGGCTTTGCGATGTAGATGATGGCAGAGGGTTCTGGCGGCGGTACCGGATAGGGCATAGTTACAACAGGTAAGTCATCCGATTTTAGATTTTAGATTTTAGATTTTAGATTTTAGATTTTATAGGGTGCAATTTATTGAAAATTTTGCATCTAAAAGGCAACTGTTTAGATATTAATCTGACATCTAAAATTTGCAGTGGCTTTGGCGCGCCGGAATATGGCTGCTTTCAGAACTTGCTTCCGCCACAAGATAACCTCGCTGCTGGTGCGAGGTCAAGTTTTTTTAGACTAATTTTTGCGGGCTTGCTGGGGGACTGCGGTGGCGCGCCCCCCAGCCAGCGGGCGGGATAACTTGTTTATTCCATGTCTCTGCGGTTGGGGTTCCGGGCTGGGTCATTGGACAAAAATCCAAATATGAACAGGGAAACAAAAAATAAAACAACTACATTAACTACGATTTTGAGGGTTAGCACTGTGGGAGTCTCCAAAGATGGCATAATACTGAGCTGATTTGCTGCTGTTGCAGCAACTTTTTTATCATAAGCTAAAGATTAGTCAATTTTATCTTTGCTTTTGAGGATTTTTGGCAAGTTGATTTTTGCCCAATTCCAGAGTTGCTCGGCGATGTTTTCTAGCCGCAGCATAACTCGATCGAGCCATTCGAGCACTTGTTCTAGGGGGTGCTTAATGTATCCCATCGATTCTGCTTTTGTTTCTAAGTAGTCGCCCTCGGGTTGGACGCCTGCGCTGGGATTTTTTGGTTCTGCGGCGGCGGGGGTTGCGGCGGTGTATCTGCTAGTTTGCGCGGTGATTGCTGCTGGGGATTGGTTGTTTTGTGCGGTGTTCGGGTTTGTGTTTTTTGGCACTTGGGTTTCCGGCGCGCGCCCTGGGGTTGATTCTGCTGCGAGTGCAGAGCTATTTTTTTGAGTAATTGCTAAATCAGATAAATCAGATGCTGTTTGGGGTTGACTTTTTGAGCTTTTTGTCAGCAAGCTCTGTTTTAGCTGCCCCAGCAGGCTGTGAAGTGCTTCTGGGTAGGGGGAGATTGAGACTGCGGTCGATCGACCTTCTGCCACTTCTCCTAATTCTGCCATTTCTTGCTTGACTTTTGGACTAGCTTGTGCTATATGGCTTTGAGCTGCTGCCTGGGGTTCGGAACTTCCGTCGATTAAATGCTGCGGTGCTGCTTCGCCGAATAAGTCTTGCCAGTTCAGCCAGGGTCGATCGACCTCTGGGCTATTTTGTGTGTTTTCTTGTTCTTGTCGCTGCTTCAAATAATACTGAATGGCGACTGATTTCTCCGTATTATCACTGGCTGCCGTTTCTTTGCCCAAAAGGTTGTCTACTGACGACCAAATCATTTGTTCGATGTTTCGAGCGTATTTTTCGAGGATTTCGCGGGCGGACAAATCTAAATTGGTTTCGGTGCCGGATGTATTAATTTTTACTCCAGAGTTTTCTGTGGGTGCGGCGGTTGTTTTTGCCGAGGGCGGCAGGGTAAATTCTTCGAGGTTGACGGCGGCGCGATCGAGTAATGTAACAAAGGAGAGAGGATGGCCGACTTGATGATCGAACTTGCTGTTAAAATTAGTTTCTAATTTTGGGGTATTGTGGTCGATCGAATTCGATGCCGCAATTGACTGCTGTGCGGTTTTTGCTTGGATCTGGGCGCGGGCTTTTTGGACTAGAATTGAATTGCGGTCGATCGCTTTTTTAACTGCGAGGATTGATTCTCCAAACTGATTTCTTTTCAGAGCAACCGGACTCGTCTGAAGCCATGCCATCAATTCCCAAAAACGACGCATCGGCGGCAACTGCGCTTTTTTTGCTGCCGACTCCAAACCGAGATTAAATTTTAATTCTTTTTGGGTAATTTCCCGCCGTTCGGGCCCGGAGTTTGCGACTTCCCAAGTTATACGACCTTCGATCAGTTCCTGCTGTTCGGGTGTCAAAATATCTAATATCTGATTTTCTCTTCCGACTAATACTAAAGTGCGGGCTGGGAGAAAACTGGCGATTCCCTCAACTTTCGGTTGCGGTTTTAATTGAGTTTTAGCCAGCGGGTGTTCTAAGACGGAAGTTGTTTGATGCTTTGTGATTTGTCCGCTAAAATTGATAGCCGGAGGTAAATCGCTAGCAGTATTTCCCTGATTTATTAACAGCGGGAAGCTGGCTAAAGTTTTCGCGGTTTGCGACGAGTTTAGTAAATTTTCGGCGAGGTGTAAAATTTCGGCGATCGAACTTTCCTCGGAATTTTCCCCCTGATACCAATTTTGTGGCAAATCGGGGTTTTCGTCGCCGCCAAATTCTTGCAGTTCCGGTAAATCTACTTTTTGACTTGATTCCCGCAACTGTCGGCCCAGCATTCGGGAACTTTGCACGAGCAAGTAAGCTGGATAAAGCAGAATTTGGGTGGCGCTGAGGGTTGTTTCTTTAATTTGACGCCAAGTTCGATCGCAATTGTCAGCGACTTGGCGGGACTGTTTCGATATAAAATTTAATAGTCGGCTTTGGTAGGGGCCGTAGTAACCGTTAGACATAAGTTTTATTATTGAATTCAGATTTTTGATTCGCGTCGGCATTGCGAAATATTGCTGTAAAATCAAAGCGAGATCTTAATCGCAGCTTCAAACCCTCTGAAACCTTTATTTCTTCGCGTCCTTTGCGTCTTCGCGGTTCAATCCGATCTTTGATTAATACACAATTCCTATTTTAGCGAAATATGAGCGCTTCTGTGTCACCTGCTAGCAACAATATTTCTGTCACTGTCGAGAAGTTGCGCCGCCTCAGCCAAGTGGAGGTTCAGTCTGGTTGGAGGTACTGCGATTCTGACTCTGCTGTATCTTCGGTAAATATTTGTAACAGCCCTGTTGCCGAACTTAACGGCAAAGGACATATTGCTTGGCCGTCGGGGAAGCAAGTTTTGTATTTGGGCCAGCAATTTGTAATTCCTGACAATTTGCACGGTTATCCTGTGGTTGGTTTGCGGTTGCTGCTGGCCTTGACTTGGTGGGCAGAAGATGCTCAAATTTTTGTGAACGGTGAGTTAGTCGGACAGGGAGATTTATTTGATTTTGCCGATCGAGTTTTGTTGAGTTCGTCGGCAAATCCCGGAGATGAATTTTTAGTTATTTTGCGGTTGCTAAGTCCGGGCCACGATAGCGGTGCTTTAGTGCGATCGATTTGTTTGTACGAAGCTGCTGACTCTTCTTGTTTTGATCCGGGTTTTGTGGCTGCCGAATTAGAGATTTTGCAAAATTCGCTAGCTCAAAATTTAGAAAATTTAAATTCCCAATACCTCTCCACCGAAATAATAGCAAATCGCCCTATGTTTGTCAAGGGGGAAACGCTGAAATCTGAGATTGATTTAGCGCTTGGTTTGATTGATTGGTCGGCGGTGGGCGATCGCCAAAAGTTCGATCGCTCTCTGTCTGTTTTGCGGCACAATTTACTGGGATATCTGCGGGCTTTTTCGGGGGATTTAGATGAGGGAACCGCAGAGGGCGCAGAGGGCGCAGAGGGAGGAAGAATGGAGGGGGTTTTTGAGGTTGGAGAAAATAGCAACGCTACATCTATATATATAGGAGAAAGTGGTGCTCTGACATCTTTTTCTGGGGATTTAGATGAGGGAACCGCAGAGGGCGCAGAGGGCGCAGAGGGAGGAAGAAGAGATGAGGTTCTTGAGGTTGGAGAAAATAGCAACGCTATATCTATATATATAGGAGAAAGTGGCGCTCTGACATCTATATATACAGGTAAAATCTATTTGGTCGGTCACGCTCATTTAGACTTAGCTTGGCTGTGGCCGGTTCCGGAAACTTGGGAAGCGGCAAAGCGAACTTTTGAGTCGGTATTGAAATTGCAATCGGAGTTTCCCGATTTGATTTTCTGTCATTCTACTCCGGCGCTTTATGCTTGGATGGAAGAACATCGGCCGGACTTATTTGCTGCGATTAAAAAACAGGTGGCGGCGGGTTGTTGGGAAGTTATTGGCGGGATGTGGGTAGAACCGGATTTAAACTTGATTTCCGCTGAATCAATGGTGCGGCAAGTTTTTTACGGACAGCTTTATGCAAAAGAAAATTTTGGGGAATTGATGCGGGTAGCTTGGCTACCGGATACTTTTGGTTTTGGGTGGCAATTACCTCAGATTTTGCGGCAAGGCGGAGTTGATTATTTTGTGACGCAAAAGTTGCGTTGGAATGATACAACGGAATTTCCCCACGGTGCGTTTTGGTGGGAAGGGTTGGACGGTACTAAAATATTTAGCATGATGTCTGCTCCAATTGGCGAAAGTATAGAAGCTGTGAAAATGGCAAGTTATGCTTTTGACTGGCAAGTTAAGACTGGTTTGCAAGATGCTCTTTGGTTGCCTGGGGTTGGCGACCACGGCGGTGGCCCGACTCGTGATATGTTGGAGGTGGCGAAACGCTGGAAAATGTCGCCTTTTTTCCCGAAGTTGGAGTTTGCGAAAGCGGTTGATTATTTGTCTTTGATTGAGAGTCAGTTTTGGCCGGCAGTTGCGGAAAGTTCGCAGGAAAGCGATGTTGCAAAACCGGATAATCAGGAGATTTTGCGGGCGCGAGAATTGTCAAATTTGTCGGCATTTTCCGCAACTAAGCCCGAAAGCGATGTTCCAGAATCGGATAATCAGGAGATTTTGCAGGCGCGAGAATTTTCAAACTTATCGGCAATTTCGGATGCAAATCATTCCATCTCACAACTCAAAACTATTCCCCGCACTCTCCCCGTTTGGAAAGACGAACTTTATTTAGAATTCCACCGGGGTTGCTACACGACTCGCGCTGACCAAAAACGCCAAAACCGCCGCTGCGAAGAGTTGCTTTACCAAGCAGAGTTGCTGTCTTCGCTGGCAACGATTTGTACTGGTGCAGTTTATCCGAAATCAGAATTAGAATCTGCTTGGAAACAAATTTTGTTTAACCAGTTTCACGATATTTTGCCCGGTTCTGCGATCGCCCAAGTCTACGCGGATGCTAATCTAGGATGGGTTGGGGTCGATCGCACTTGTCGCGAAATCCTGCTAAGATCTTTGGATGCAATCTCGGCCCAAATTTCTCTGCCGAATCCCCCGCAGCCCGACGCTCAACCGATTTTGATTTTCAATACTCTCAATTGGTCGCGCTCTGAGGTTGTCGCTGTACCGCTTCCCGATGCTGCTGATTCAGCTTGGCAAATTTACGATTTTTCCCGACGGCGACTGGCTTCGCAGATTGTCAGGGGCGATCGACCGCAATCGCAATCTAAACTGTTATTTTGGGCAAATAATCTCCCCGCCGTTGGCTACCAAGTGTTTTGGCTGTGTCGCGAAGACGCTCAAACTGTGGCTCAAACTGTGGATAATGCGTCCGCGAGGCTAGAAACTGAAAAAAAGACAGAGTTATCAAAACTTACATACGGTATAGCACAAAAAAACACAGTTAGTCAAGAAACGCATTTTGCAGCCGCACAAATGGTTCTAGAAAATGAATTTATTCGGGCAACAGTAGACGGCAAAACCGGGGATTTATCCAGCATTTGGGATAAAGTAAATAACCGAGAAGTCTTGAATGCAGCAGGCGGCAATCAACTGCAAGCATTTCAAGACAGTGGTCAATATTGGGATGCTTGGAACATTGACCCAAATTATGAAAAACATCAACTACCAGCGCCGATACTGAAAGATATTTCCTGGATAGCACAGGGAGAAATACGGCAGAGTTTGCGCGTAGTCAGACAAATTGGCAAATCGGAGTTTTGCCAAGATTATATAGTAGAAATAGGTTCGCCGCTGCTGAAAATCAAGACAGTGGCAAATTGGCAAGAAACTCACGTTTTAGTAAAAGCAGCCTTTGGGTTAAATGTAGAAGCAGATTTTGCAACTTGCGAAATTCCCGGCGGTGCGATCGATCGCACAACTAAGCCGCAAACACCCGCCGAAAAAGCCAAATGGGAAGTGCCGATTTTACGCTGGACTGATATCAGCAATGACGGTTTTGGAGTCAGTTTGCTCAATGATTGCAAATACGGTTGTGACCTTCAACCAAATCAAATTCGCCTAACTTTGCTTCGGGGCTCGACTTGGCCGGATGAACAAGCAGATGTAGGAGTTTCCGAATTTACTTGTGCCGTCTATCCCCACAGCGGAAATTGGCAAGAAGCCGGCACAGTTCGACAGGGCTATGAGTTGAATTTACCACTGCTAGTAAAGGTGTTACCCAAGTTAGAGGAAAATGGCCACAAGACTCTGCCCGCAGTTGGCAAGTTTTTGGATTTGTCCGCCGAAAATTTAGTGCTGATGGCTTTCAAACAATCGGAAGACGATTCTAATGTGTGGATTTTGCGGTGTTGCGAGTGTCATGGTAAAGAGGCAAAGTTGGAATTAAAGAGCGATTTGGGTTTGGCGATTAGTCAGCCTGTCGATTTATTAGAACAACCCATAAATTTGCCTCAGAAGTCAGACGATGGGAGAAGTTTCAGAATATCACCGTGGAAAATAGCGAGTTTTGCAGTCAATTTATCAATACCAATTGAGATATAGTACCTCATCGCAAATTTATCCAACCTTTTGAGACTTTGCGAACTTAGTGCGAACAAAATTTGCCAACCGGCGCCAATTAGCCCTCACAACTTTCTTCTGATCTAAAATATGCAAAATCGCGAACGCTAAAAATGTGTACGCCAGCCAAAAATGCAAACTCCTTCCCACCTCAACCATTGCGGAATTCTGCGGAAACACATCCGGCAAAACAATTCCGAAAAATTTCACATTGTTACTTTTGAAAGAGTTAGAAAAAAAGACACCAGCAACCGGAACTAGCCACATAAAAACGTACAAAGTTGCGTGCAGAGCAAAATTTTTGTACCATTCCTTCGTAAACTTTGGCAGGCGTTTCGTATATTTTTTCCACCATACCCGCAGCAGAGTTAAAATCCGCCAAGTCAGTAAAGCCATTGTCAGCACCGCTACGGATTTGTGAAAATCGTAAAGGGGGCCTCGAATAAACAATTCTCTTGGCAATTGAGCCATAGAAGTACCGCCAATAAACAGTACTAAATAGCAAGCTGACATTACCCAGTGTAAAGACATCAGTTGTTTGAACGCAGAATTAAGTCTGGGTTTCGCAGCAGGTTGGGTACTCACTCTTCCTTACCTCCTTAGCGAATGCTGGACAAGATTAAGTATAAACTATAGAACTAAAGCCCGTGGTCGATTGTGCATTATAAGATTTACTTAACTTAATTATTTCAAATAT
>JARCMA010000145.1 GCA_030248405.1 Microcoleus sp. MP8IB2.171 | reverse complement strand
CTTAAGAAGGGGGGGACAAGAATGCTCTCAAAGTCCCCCTTCTTAAGGGGGATTTAGGGGGATCTCCGGGGCATAAATAATGTTAAGTGAACCGTATTGTGCTATAGAGGACACGACAGTGCCGTCTCCCTACCCGGATTAATTGTAGGGACATGGGACACTCGCGGTGTCGAAAGCTGTGGGTAATATTAATTCGGATGCTACCGGATTTGGTATAACTCAAAGTATCGGTCACTGGTCAATGCAGCAATTCCTCTAATTTTTGCTGGTTCCACAAATACTGATAAAGCCCTGTTTGCCCTACCAATTCAACGTGAGTGCCGCTTTGGACTATTTCTCCTTTTTCCATGACGAAAATGCGATCGGCACTAGCCGCTGCCGACATTTGATGCGAGATAAAAATTACTGTTTTGCGATCGGTTCCCGTTGCCAAGTTTTGCAAAATGTCGGTAGCAGTTTGATTGTCAACGCTGGAAAGAGCGTCATCTAAAATTAACACCGGGGCGTCAACTAACAAAGCACGAGCAAGTGCAGTCCGCTGCCGCTGTCCACCGGATAAAGTAATGCCGCGCTCGCCGACAACTGTTTTGTACTGCTGCGGAAAATTGAGGATTTCGGCGTGAATTTGCGCTTGTTTTGCTGCGGCTTCAATCTCCGGCTGTTCCGCTAAGGGGTTTCCGTAGCGGATGTTATTCTTGATGGTAGTGCCGAATAGAAAACTTTCTTGCGGAACGTAGGCGATCGCCCCGCGCAATGCGGTCAATTTTACCTCCGTAATATCCTGTCCGTCTAAAAATAACTCGCCCAGATCGATGTCCAGCAGTCTGGGCAGCGCATTAGCTAAAGTTGATTTTCCTGAGCCGATCGCCCCAACAATTGCGACAGTTTCGCCCGGTTTTATGGTAAAATCAACATCTTTAAGCGCGGGTGTCTTAGCGCCGGGATAAGTAAAATTTAGATGGCGAGCCGCAATTTCGCCTTTGACTGGAGTTGGCAGTTCAACTGCATCGGCAGCATCCTTAATTTGCGGTTCCACAGTCAGAATTGATTCGATGCGATCGACACTCACTTCTCCCCGCTGGTAAGCAGTAATTGTGAAACCCAACAGCGCCGTCGGAAACACCAAGCGCTCGACATAAATTAGCAACGCCACAAAATCGCCAATGCTAATTTTACCATTAGCAATTGCCCCGCCACCAGCAGAAAGCAGCACCAACAAACTGATGCTTGCCAAACCGCCCAGCAGCGGAAAAATAAAGTTTCTAGTTTTTGCTAATTGCAAATTTGCTGATAGCAACTTCGCATTGGAATTGCCAAAAGCTCGGCGTTCGTTTTCTTCTTGAGCGTAGATTTTAATTACGGACATCCCGCTCATATCTTCCTGAATCAAATCGCTCATCGCCGACAATTCCTCTTGCACGGCTAACTGTTGAATGCGAAGTTTGTCGCTAAATAACTGCACCAAAACTAGCATTAAAGGATAAACTGTGATCGCCAATAGCGTCAGCCTTACATTGATCCCCAACATCACCGGCAAAGTCAAAGCATAGGCAAATGCCGTATTCGCCAAACTCAGCACTGCAAACCCCACCAAGCGCCGAATATTGTCCAAATCGGAAGTAGCGCGGTTAATTAAATCCCCTACCGTATTGGCGGCAAAATAAGACGGTTCTAATGTTAATAAATGGTTAAAAATTTGCTGTTTGAGGTCAAATTCTACTTGACGCCCCACGCCAAACAGCAGAATCCGCGACACCATCCGAATTCCCCACATAATTGAGGCGAGGAGCAGAATCAGGAGCACGTAGTTGAAAACTTGGTCAAATTTAGTCGCAATTTGCAGAGTGTCAATTGAATTCCGAATCAGCAGGGGAATGTAAACGCCCACAGCATTGACAATTAACAGCGAAAAAATGCCCCAGAATGTTGGCTTCCAGTGCGGGCGCATATAAGAGCCGAGTTTTTGCAGTCGAGAATAACGAGCCATTTGTTAGTGGGTAATTTGAGATTGATTGAGGAAAGGAATAAGGTTCGGCAACGAAGCAGTGTACGGGATTTAACGGATGGATGCTGAAGGAAGAAGGAGTCTTCCCCAAGGTTTTCAGCAATTAAGAACGTCCTAATAGTCTTGGCGGTTGCTATAGAAGGTAGAAGTTTGAAAAAAGAATAGAAGTTCTATCGAAAGGTAGATGACCGAAAACACAAGTTAAGAAATTTTTAATAAAAATTCTGCTTTGGGATAACGCGCCATCAAAATTGGGTTTAGGCCTGAACCAAAACCTGATTATATCGATATGTAACAAACCACATTATATCTGTGGGAACACGAGATCTGTGGGGACACGGCAATGCCCTGTCCTTAGCCACTCGGAACGATCGCCCAAATCTCCCATCCGTCCCCCCAATCCCCCACACCGTTGAGGCGCGCTACAATCAAAAATCGATCAACTTAGCACTCAGCCTCAGAGAGTGCTAAATTTGCTAATGTAAGCGATTGGAGACAAACATGACCAAAATAGTTGCATTTAGCGACAAATCTCGGCGGGCACTAGAACGCGGCGTCAATCAACTCGCCGATGCTGTCCGCATCACCTTGGGCCCGAAAGGCCGCAACGTCCTATTGGAAAAGAAATACGGCGCTCCCCAAATTGTTAACGACGGTATCACCGTTGCTAGGGAGATCGAACTCGAAGACCCCCTGGAAAATGCCGGCGCTCGCTTAATTCAAGAAGTCGCCTCCAAAACTAAAGATATCGCAGGCGACGGCACTACAACCGCAACGGTTATAGCTCAATCCCTCATTCGCGAAGGTTTGAAGAATGTCGCAGCAGGCGCAAACCCAGTCGCGCTGCGCCGGGGTATTGAAAAAACGATCGCCCATTTGGTCCTGGAAATCGCAAAATTGGCGAAACCCGTCGAAGGAAGCGCCATTGCTCAAGTCGCCACTATCTCCGCCGGTAACGACGAAGAAGTCGGCGCCATGATTGCCCAAGCAATGGAAAAAGTCACGAAAGACGGCGTAATTACTGTTGAAGAGTCGAAATCTCTGACAACGGAATTGGAAGTTGTCGAAGGGATGCAGTACGATCGCGGATATCTTTCTCCGTATTTCGTCACTAACACCGATCGCATGGAAGTTGAGTACGAAAACGCTCGCATCCTGATTACCGACAAAAAAATTAGCTCGATTCAAGAACTAATTCCAGTTCTCGAAAAAATCGCCCGCACCGGTCAACCGTTGCTAATTATCGCCGAAGATATCGAAGGCGAAGCTTTGGCAACTCTGGTAGTCAACAAAGCCCGCGGCGTATTGAACATCGCAGCAACGAAATCTCCTGGTTTTGGCGATCGACGCAAAGCTATGCTTCAAGATATCGCCGTGCTCACCGGCGGTCAACTGATTTCTGAAGAAGTCGGACTCAGCATCGATACCGCAACCCTAGAAATGCTCGGTACCGCCCGCAAAATTACGATCGACAAAGAAAAAACGATCATTGTTGCTGGCGAAGAACACAAAGCTGACGTGCAACAACGGATCGAGCAAATCCGCAAGCAGCTAGAAGCGACGGATTCCGACTACGATCAAGAAAAATTGAGCGAACGCATTGCCAAACTAGCTGGCGGTATTGCTGTAATTAAAGTAGGCGCAGCTACCGAAACTGAGCTCAAAGACCGTAAACTGCGTATTGAAGACGCTCTGAACGCTACTAAAGCTGCTGTGGAAGAAGGCATCGTCGCTGGAGGCGGCACGACGCTGATTCACCTGATTACAAAAATAGATGCAATCAGAAAGACTTTAAACGCCGAAGAACAAGTAGGCGCTGACTTGGTTGCTAAAGCTTTGGAAGCTCCTTTGCGTCAAATCGCTGATAATGCGGGCGTTGAAGGTTCGATCGCGATCGAGCGAGTGCGGGCGAGCGAGTTCAACGTTGGCTACAACGCTCTCACCGACGTGTACGAAGATATGATTGCCGCTGGGATTATTGACCCCGCTAAGGTGGTGCGATCGGCTTTGCAAAATGCCGGTTCCATTGCTGGTATGGTGTTGACCACCGAAGCCGTGATTGTCGAAAAACCCGAGAAGAAAAAAGCCGGCGGCGACATGGGCGACATGGGCGGCATGGGCGGCATGGGCGGCATGGGCATGATGTAGTTAGTCTTCAGCCATTAGTTTGTAGTCTGTAGAGTGCGCCATAAGCACCATGGGTGTAAACAAGCGCGTCTTATGTACTACCCGTCTACTGGCTGACGAATAAGGCAGCTTATCCCCCCGGCATCCCCTGATAGTCCGGGGGGACTTGAAGCTATCAAAGTCCCCTTCTTAAGGGAGATGCAATGGGGCTCGGCATTAAGCTACAAGCGATAGTTCTCAGGGATTTTAAGCTGAAGTTGCCACCTATGCAGTGCGCCCCCTCTCGGTCAACTCAAATCCTTCCCAGAAACCGCGT
>JARCMA010000144.1 GCA_030248405.1 Microcoleus sp. MP8IB2.171 | reverse complement strand
GAGCATGGCATTCAGGAAGCTAATCAAAACTTCTTTGTGCTGGGGCGAGGCAAAGATTTTTTTGAAGCCAAAATCTGTTTTGGGATTGATGAATATCATCATTGGTAACGGGTAAGAGGTAATTGATAAACGGTGTTTAATTGTGGAATATTCATTATAACAGTCCTTCCATTTCTAAGTCTTCAATTATCTGTAAACCGCGCGGATCGCCGACTCGTAAGAGCGAAGATTTGGCATCTTCCCGCACGCCCATATCTGCATCTTCTTCTAAAGATTCAATCAAAGCGTCGATCGCCCCAGCGTACACTATATTATTCGGCAACTCGCGCGCCAGTTGCCCGATCGCCCAAGCGGAATTACTTCGCACAGCAGATACAGAATCTCCCCGCAGCGCTTGAATCAACGGCGGAATCGCAGCAATCACCACATAGTAACCAACTTTTGCCATTTGACCCAGAGAACTCGCGGTCCACAAACGCACCGCCGAAATATCAGTTCTCAAAGCATCAATTAAGGGCGATAAAGCGCGGTGATCTCTGCAATTTCCCAGGGCCCAAACTACCCCTTTGCGAACGTAACCGTTCCAATCGCGGTTAAGTTGAAGAATCAGCGGTTCCACAGCATCGGGACTCGGATTTCGCCCCAAAGCATAAGCCGCGCTTACCCGCACCAAGGGGCAACCGTCTCTCAACAAATTAATTAAATGCGAAATTGCTCGATCGTCCTGCAGTTCGCAAAAAAGCCCGCGCCGCAATCATCCGGTGCTGAGGTTCCGGGGATTCCAGCAAAGGCAGCATTTCCTCGGGATCTGGCAGCGGGGGTTGGGATTCGTCAAATTGATCCAAAGGGCTTTCCAGTTCCGTGTCAGTATCAAGGGCGTTGGAGTAGTCGTTATTGTTCATAAAAAAACTTTACCGTACAGAGGATGCTCCTAAGCAACTCAGTCAGCAGTCAGCAGTTAGCAGTCAATAATTGTAGGGTGCACGCGCAGTACCTTACTACTGAGATCTTGCACCATTGTCAGCAACAGGCTTTCCGGCCTGTTCCACAAAAGATAAATTTTCTTATGGGACAGGCCGGAAAGCCTGTTCATAAAAGGCTAATTGAGAATGGTGCAACATATGAGTTACTACAAACGAATATCTCTGCTGTTACTTAAGTTTGTAGTTGAGGAATTCAGTCGTCATAATTTGGATGAATCAGGACTTTAGCCCTGATTCCAAACCAGTAGAATTTATATTTCAAAGGGATTTGAGCATCCAGACGGAATGGCTCTGATAGCCTAATTTTTGATACAGATTCATAGCAGGCTGATTGCTCAGAAAAACTTGCAAACCAATTTGCCTATCGCCCCTTTCCCGCGCCCAATTTTCAGCATGAATAACTAAAGCTGCACCGATCCCCAGACGGCGGTGTTCCGGTGCTACGTAGAGCAAAAAAATGTGAGCGTGGCGGGTTCCTGTGATTTGGTCGATCACATTTCCCAACCACAAACATCCCACAACCGATGTCAGATTTTGGACTTGAGATTGGGGATTGAGATGCTGCGAGGGAAGCACCGGCAAAATTTCTGCCTCTTCCTGGCTGTTTTTCTGGCACTCTACCCACCAAACCGGCGTCTGGTTAGAAAAATACTGCTCGACAGTTTGAGCCAAATGTCCCAATTCCCCATCCGGATAAAGCTCTCGGTAAGTCCGGTGCATAAACTTTACCAGTTTTGCCCGATCGAGTCCCGATCCCGATCGCAGCCAGTAACCCGGTATCAGTTGAGCAGACATCAGCTCACCGGACATCGAAAGCGGAATAATTTAGCCCCAAGAAAATTGGATTCACTACTGCCGCTTGCTTTTGGGGGATCGCTTCCTCAATCGGCGCCGGGGCAGCCATGTCAGCAGGCAAAAAGATGCGAGCGCTGACTGCTACCAGAGCCGTGAAAAATACTAATACCGCTATCAATGGAGCAATGTATTGACGAATGATACCCATAACCGCAAAAACTTAATTCTTGAGTTGATCTTATCAAGTGTACCATACAAATCTTGTCAGCTATAATGGCTGCCATTGGACAATTAGCTCAAGAAGAGAGCGATCGCAAATACCAACAAACACAAAATATAATATTATGAGTGCCTCGCCTGCTGTTTATGAAGCTCTGGCTAAGTCAATTGTTTTTTTGAATCAAAAGCCGAGCGCAGCCAATGAAGTTTCGAGTTTCCTAGATACTAATGGCTACTATATTGATCGCATATTCGACGACCCAGAAACAAACTTTTATGCGATCGGGTTCGGTTCATCCAATCCCGAAAACCCGCCCGTCCTCGTATTTAAAGGTACAGATTTTATCGACGGCGACGCTATCTTTTCCGACTCGCGGGACATTGGTTTACCTGAATTTGAAAAGAACAAAGATAATATCAAAAATTGGCTCACAGAAATCGGTCAAAATACTGGTAAAAACCCCAGCAAATTATTGCCCGATGTCATCGGACACAGTTGGGGCGGAGCAGTCGCTCAAATTGTAGCAACCGAATACACATCTCTGACCGGCGATATCTTTACTTTCAACTCTCCGGGAGTGTCAGCGAGTACATTCACCAGTTTTCGGAGAAATCTCAGCAGGGCAGGCAACAAAAATGTCACTCACTACATTGTCAGCGGAGATGTAGTCAGCTTGTTTGGGGAAGCATTTATCCCAGGAAAAGTATTTATCCAAAGTTTTACAGACCCAAGTATTAATCCCTTAACTGTTTTAGCAAAACATCGAACTGAAAATTTGTTAACTACTCCGCCCGTGGGTTTTTTGCAGAGGCAAATTTCCGTAGAACAATTAAACAGTCCCGAATTTGCTTATAACAACGACTCAGATTTTAACGAGTTTATCGCTGCCCTAAATTTTCCCCTGGCCAATGTGTCAATCGCAATCAGAACCAGAGGCGGTGCAGAGAGTTTGAGAACAGCACCAGAATTTTCTTTTGTGCAGTTAATCAGACAAATGCAGTACGGTTTAGCTCCCTTACAACCGAATTATTTATCAGGGGACGATCGCAACAATACTGCTACCGGCGGCCCTGGAGAGGATACAGTTATCGGCAATCGCGGTAACGATACTCTCAGAGGGAATCGAGGTAATGACAGCATCATCGGTGGTGATGGCGACGACTTCTTGTACGGCGGCAGAGATAACGATTATTTGGAGGGTGGCGACGGAAACGATTTGGTTTCCGGCGAGTTTGGCAACGATTTTTTAATTGGTGGTGCGGGGCGCGATCGCTTTGTATTGGAATCCGGTGGCGGAGCAGATGTGATTTTAGATTTTCAAGATAGTGAAGATTTAATTACACTGTCGCGGGGTCTAACTTTTCCTCAAATTAGAGTAACCCAAGGTGTTGACGGAGCTTTAATTAGTATTCCGATTACTGGGGAAATTCTTGCTACTCTCAGAGGCGTAGTTGCCAGCGATATTACTCGGGTAGATTTTGTATAGCTTGAGGGCGGTAAAAATTGGTATTTTTGGTGGCGCGAAACCGGCATTGGTTTTGTAGGGAGATTGTTTTTTGTTAGTGAAAAATCTCTCCTCAATTTGCCCATAAAAAGCCACTAAAAATGACCAATTAATATGGTCAATAAACGAAGTTTATAGTAAACTTAGTTAAGTAGCTTAAAAACTAATTCCCCCTCAAACGACAGGAAATAAAAAAATATGCCCTCCTCCCCCGCCGCTTACGAAACTATAGCCAAGCAACTTGCTTACATAGATGACAAGCCCCAGTTTCAAACTTTAGTTCAAACAGGTTTGAGTGCTGCTGGCTACCAAATCGATCGCACCTTTGACGATCCCGGAACTGGATTTCACGCGATCGGCTTAATTTCCACCACCCCAGACAAACCGCCTGTTTTGGTATTTCGTGGCACTGACTCGCCCGTAGACGATGTTGCCAACGCAGACCCGCGCGGCGCCGGTTTCAACCAATTTGAAGCCAACAAAGAAGGCTTAGGAAATTGGCTGACCCAAATCAGTCAAGATACAGCAAAAAACCCCAGCCGCTTGCCACCAGACCTTCTGGGACACAGCTTGGGCGGCGCCATAACGCAACTAGCCGCCACTGAATTCACATCTGCGATCGGAGATGTTGTCACCTTCAATTCTCCCGGAGTTGCTCAGAGTACAGTCAATACATTCAAGCAGAAAGTCGGCGCCGGAAAAAATGTAACTCACTACATAGTTAGCGGCGATTTTGTGAGTTTGGGAGGAGAAGCTTTTCTACCGGGAAAAGTAGTTCTTCAAACATTTACTAACCAGATTATCAACCCGCTACTTGTCTTGGAAAAGCACACCCAAAGCGGTTTGTTAACTTCTCCTCCTCCAGGCTTGACTCAGACAGAAATCTCTGTAGACCAGTTGAACCGCCCTGATTTCACTTTCACAGATTCCGATTATTTAGAACTGTTAGCTGGCTTAGACTTTGCACTGCCCGCCTTGGCAACATCGCTGGAATCGCGCAGCAGTTTAGAGCAATTAAGAACCGCTCCGGGAAATTCCTCTTTAGGAAACCTTGCGGCAATGCAAACTGCTCTCGATCTCTCCCAAATTAATAATTTAGTAGGCGACGATGCTAACAATACAGCATCAGGTTTTGCAGGGGACGATATTATCACTGGCAATGGGGGAAACGACACTCTCAGCGGCAACAAAGGCAACGATATTATCAGCGCTGGCACCGGCAACGACCTGGTATTAGGTGGCAAAGGGGATGACAATTTGAACGGGGGAGAAGGAGACGATACGCTGATTGGCGGACTGGGTGCAGACCTCTTAATTGGTGGCGCTGGACGCGACGTATTGGTGTTAGGAGCAGGTGCCGGTACAGATACACTTGTAGACTTTCAAAAGGGTCAAGATTTAATCGGTTTGAGCGGAGGTTTGACCTTCAACCAAGTGAGAGTTACTGAAGGAGATTTTTCAACGACGATTGAACTGGCCCGTAATGGCGAAGTTCTTGCCAGTATTCCTGGCATTCCCAGGAGTCCGCTAACAGCTAGTGATTTTATTGCGATTTAGTTGGCGGCTGGCAATACAGATATTCGGTAGGGACACAACATTGTTGTGTCCTGATTTTATCCTAGGAACCCCACACAGAATTTATACTCATTCCATGATTAAAAACATCAATATTCCTGCTGGGGCGGGTTCACCGAAATCTCGAAAAAGTAGTGCAGACATTGGTAAACCCGCCCCACCCGGACCTGATAATTATAGCGACCGGACTTGATATTAATCGAAATCGTCCAGTCCAGGCCTGGGCATGGATACTAATTTTTTCTCATCTTCTAGCGGCAGAAAGAAAATCGTCAGCATACCGGGAATCACAGCCAGCGCGCTCATCAAAAAATAATTTTGATAGCCGAGATTCGCCTGCAAGTAGCCACTAAAAACCCCAGGAATCAGCACTCCTGCGGCCATAAAAGCCGTTGTAATTGCATAGTGAGATGCTTCGTATTCAGGGCGGACAGTCCGCATCAAGAACACTGTATAGGCAGCTACGCCAAGTCCGTAAGTAAATTGCTCGATCGAATTTACGGCGTAAGCCCATTCAATCCCCGGTTGATTGATTGCCAACAGCCAATACAGCACGTTAGTTGAATTTTGCAGAATTGCCGTCGGCCACATCCATTTTTTCAATCCTTGTTTGGCAATCAAATAGCCGCCCAGCAACCCTCCAATTAACAGAAAAATCACCCCGACAGTACCCGATAACAGACCCATGTCCGATGTAGAAACTGCTAATCCTCCTTTCTCCACTTTATCCATTAAAAATGGCGGAGCCATTTTAAACGTCAAGGCATCGCCTAACCTAAAAATCAAGACATAAGTAACAATCCAACCAATTTTATCTTGCTGAAAATATGTTTTAAATGCTTCGATAAAGCTTGTTGTTTGTTGGGGGGCGCCGGATTCCAAATCGTAATTTCTAGGATAGGGAAGATACCACCGCTGAAAGAGATATATCAGCACAAACATAATCGCACAAATGCCAAAGGCTGTCGCCCATCCGTAGTTAAGCGCAGACACGCTAAAATCCGAACCGAAAAGTGACAGCGGAATGTCTTGATATATTTTGGTGTCGCCTGTATTTCCGGTGACTAAATGCTGTTCGGCCAGTTTCCCGGCTAAGAACACCAATACACCGCTACCGGCAATGACAGCACCTCTATAAGCCGTGTTGCGAACCCCGACAAACAAGGCTTGCTGGTCTTTATTGAGAGTGTTTAAATAAAATCCGTCAATGGCGATGTCGTGGGTAGCTGACACAAAGGCGATCGCCGTAAAGATCACAAGTGATATAATAATCGGTGCCGGCGTTAATACGCCAAAAGCTAGGAAAGCAAACAGAAACGCACAAATGATTTCGGTTGTTAAAATCCATTTGCGTTTGGTGGAATACAAATCAACCACTGGCCCCCACAAACCTTTTAATACCCAGGGAAAAGACAAAAGACTTGTCAATCCGATGAGCTCGTTGCTGGTTCCCATACCTTTCAAAAAAATCACCGACATTAAATTAACGACGGTGTAAGGGAGACCTTGAGCGAAGTATAATACTGATACCCACAATCCAGCGTTATGCTTTTTTTCCATTGCAGAGATATTTTACCTAGTTACTTATTTGATTTACTGAGTGCGATCGACAATTCCGGTTAATTAAATTGCTTGCATCACAGTATATGTCATTCCGATGCCAGCGGCAGCCATATAAACAGTGTATTTTAGCATCCTTCTGACTCATAAATATTTCTATTTTTGGAATAACCCTGCAAAAATTTTTCTCCGTTAAAATGAACGAGGTAAGCGCG
>JARCMA010000143.1 GCA_030248405.1 Microcoleus sp. MP8IB2.171 | reverse complement strand
GTAAAGCTAGAGATTCAAGAATTAACTGCACACATGGCAGCGCTGAGGGCCGAGTTGGAAAATTTGCGCGCCGAAAATTCCCAGGATTAAAGAATCAAGAGTCTTTAACACAGCCGGAGTTTACTTGGAAAATTACTTGCAAACTTACTTGCAAACTTATTTAAGAGAACCAAACTTTAGTCATTGTCCCAGTTTTCAGAACCGATCAGGTCGGCGATGCGATCGCGGAGCAAGAAGTCGCATTTTTCTAATTCGCACTCTACACAAGCCCATTCCCGGGGTGGGATGAATTGGCACAGCGTGTAGATAGGCTGTTGGCGGCTCAGCACGCCCTCGTGGACTAGGTGACGCGCTTCATCTTGGATCACATCTAAAGAGTATTGGACTTGGGGAATAGTGGAGTGAATCATAATGCGCCCTCAATGTTTTACTAAAAAATTTTATGGCCCTGGTAATAATATAGTCCAAACTTAGGAATATGGAAGTTAACTTTTGTCCGTATACAGCTATACAATTCACTGCCGTAAATAAAAATAAATTATACGAATAATCAGTAAGTGATGGGATCTGTTTTAGGATGTTGAGAAGCAGCACATTTTCCCGACTAGCAAGCGGATCTGCTGGAAAGCTCTATTCAGAACGTAGGAACCCGCATCGGATTCCCGGTTTCTGGATGCTTTGCCACCAAAGGCAACATTTCTCGCGAGAAACCGGGTTGATGAATTTAACTCCTAACGCAGCAAGCAGCAAAGGAAAGATTCAGAAGTCCGGCAACTCAAGCATTACCAGTTCCGTCAATGCCGAATAGCACTTCTAGAACGAGAGATTGCGCTGCCGGCATCTGCCCAAAACAAAATACATAAGGAATACTCGGAGGCAAGTGTGGCAAAAATTGCTCTAAAACGTAGGGACTTCCGTAAATTAACACAGCTTGGAGTTCTCCCGTTTTTAATAATTTCTTAAACCAATCTTGAGCTGCTTCGGTCAAACCAGCACTGCCTCGGAAGCAATTGCCGCGAATGAAAATTTGCAGCAGTGTCGGAGAAAAATGCTCTGCACCTGTATTATCAGCGATCGCCCCTGTGCGATCGTCAATCAGTTGCAATTCGTAACCAAACTGTTCGGGAAGCGTGATCGCCGGAGTGTGGTTGCCCAAAAACTCGCACCCCAAAACATCATCTACAACAATCAAATTCCGCAAAAGCTGGTTTTCTGGGGGCTTTGGAACCTGCAAAGGTAGATTTCCCCCAAATTTCAAAGAATCTCGCAAAATATCGACAGCAGTTGCCCTTGCCTCTGGATTTGCCAGCAAACTTAAGTCGATCGACTCCATGGATTGTAAATTCTTGCTCCCCCCCTTAGCAAGGGGGGGTTGGGGGGGGTCAGAAATCGGCAAACCCACCTTGATTTTTGCTTTCCAAATTCGCTTGACAGATTTCTGAATTTGTGATAGTGAAATTCGCCCTTGAGTGACAGCTTCGCAGACAGCCAGAATCGCCGCTTCCGGGTCAAGCGGCATCAGCAAAACATCAGCACCAGCCTCAGCAGCCAAAACAGCAGCTTCATTAGCGCCATACTTATTGGCGATCGCGCCCATCACCAAAGCATCCGTCACGATCAAACCTTCAAATCCCAACTCTTCTCGCAGCTTCCCAATCAAAATTTTGCGAGAAAGAGTAGCAGGAAAGTCCGCATCCCAAGCCGGAATCAGCAAGTGGGCACTCATCACAGCATCGACCCCAGCAGCGATCGCCTCGACAAACGGAGGTAGCTCAACCTCGGCCAATCTCGCTGGCGAATGTGGCAAAACCGGCAATTCCAAGTGAGAATCAACCGCCGTATCTCCATGACCGGGAAAATGCTTAGCTGTAGTCAAAACCGGGTGCTGCCCTGCGCCGCGAATAAAAGCACTTGCCAATTTGCCGACAATTTCCGATGTCTCGCCAAAAGCGCGGACGTTAATCACAGGATTGTCGGGATTGTTGTTAACATCAACCACTGGTGCGAGAATCCAATTTAGACCGATCGCCCTAGCTTCGATCGCAGTCACAGATCCCATTTGTTCAGCATATCGATCGGCTTTACCTGCATCATGCGTCGCAATTTCAGCAATAGCCATCGGTGGCCCGAACCAAGTCGCCCCGGCGAACCGCTGGCCGACACCTTCCTCAATATCCGCCGCCAGCAGTAGCGGAAATTTGGCCCAAGACTGCAATTGGTGCGATCGAACCGCCAACTCAGCAGCACTTCCCCCCACCAAAATCACACCGCCCACGCCCAACTTTTCCAGATAATAGCGGAGTTTGTCGGCCGTTGGTTCCCATTCGGGATAGCGAATTTGGTGGTCGAACAAGCAGCCAGAAGCGCGCACTACAAACATCTGGGCTACCAGTTCGGGTAAGGAAAGATTGTCAATCATGGGTAATTTGGAATTGTTGACTGTTGACTGTTGACTGTTGACTGTTGACTGTTGACTGTTGACTGTTGATTGCCTTCAGATGCTAATTAATCCTCGTCTGCTTCATCATCATCATCATCATCATCATCATCATTGGTCAATTTTTCGCCATCACCCGTCAATTCTTCGTCATCAAACATACCTGGTTTGCGATCGGCAGAAAGCTGATTTAGCAGTGTCAGCATTTTATCGCCGCGTTCCAAAGAACGGTCTTCGAGAAATATCACTTCCGGCGTGCGGCGCAGTTGCACCCGTTGGCCCAACTGGTTACGGACATAGCTAGTTGCCGATTTCAAACCCTCCATAGTCTCGGCCTTCGCCTCATCAGTACCGTAGATACTGACAAAAACCTTTGTATGCTGAAGGTCTCCCGAAACAATTACATCGGTAACGCTAACCATACCCGCACCTACGCGATCGTCCTTGATTCCATTCAGCAACATCAGGCTGACTTCCCGCTTAATCATTGAAGCTACACGCTCAATGCGACGATTTGTAGCCATATCAACTATCCCCTACTTTCAGATCAGCCATTTTCTATCAATTATTAGTTTGACACAAAGCTGTAGGGGGAAGTTCTGCCAAAGTGCGCCACAATGAATTTTGGCGACGCTAGCCGTGCCACGATCGCCAATAAAAGCATAAAAACTATGGAAAAAGAATTTACAATCGGTCAAAAAGTCCGAGTTGTGGCGATGCCACCTTTCGTTAAAACTGCCGAACCGATGCCGATGCTGCGGCCTGCGAATGTAATTGCGATCGGCGCTGAGGGTATTGTACTCGATCGGCGTCCCGGCAATTATTGGGGCATTCGCTTTGAAAAAGGTGCTTTTCTCTTAGACAGTCAGTACATCGAAGCTGCTATTGACAGTTGACAGTTGACAGTTGACAGTTGACAGTTGTCATTGGGAATTGTCATTGGGAATTGTCATTGGGAATTGTCATTGGGAATTGGGCAATTCTCCCTCTTCCCTCTTCCTTCTTCCCTCTTCCCTCTTCCTTCTTCCTTCTTCCTTCTTCCCTCTTCCTTCGGTCAACTGTCAACTCTTCAACAAGCCAACTTGCCCTTAAAAGCCAAAGAATCAACCGAAAATTCTCCCAAAACTTCCTCTGCAATAGGAGAGCATAAATTACAACGTTGAGGCTTTCCTAAAAAATAACCTTGAGCGTAATCTACCCCAAGCTCCTTAAGTTTATCCATAACTGCTTGACTTTCCACATACTCGGCAATAGTTTTAATTCCCATGACGTGAGCAATTTTAGTTATAGCTTCCACCATGACAATATCAATAGGATTCTCTGCCACATTCTTAATAAAATTGCCATCTATTTTGATATAATCAACAGGCAAGTTTTTCAAGTAAGCAAAAGAAGACATCCCGCTGCCGAAGTCGTCCAAGGCAAACTGGCAGCCGAGTTCCTTGAGTTTCCCAATTAAGCTGGCTGCTTTGCTGAGATTCGCGATCGCCACGGTTTCGGTAATTTCAAAACAAATTATTTCTGGCGGTATTTGATAGAGGGAAAACTGCTCCTGAATAAAGTCGATGAATTTTTCTTCGTTAATGCTATCCCCAGAAAGGTTGATTGAATAAAGGCTGGGATATTTGTCAAATGAGGATTGTGAATTAGACAAGGGGCAGCAAGTAGGCAATGTAACTATTTTATCGCTGTCTTCTCCGGGGTTTTGGACTAAGAGATTTGCCGTGAAAATTTTAGATAAATTGCTAAATAAAGTGCGAATTACCCAGCGATCGATCGCGTGCATCAAATTATAGCGTTCGGCCGCGGGGATAAATGCCATCGGCGACACTAACTGACCGTTTGCAAGCTGGAGGCGCAGCAGGATTTCGCAGTGGATGCCGGTGGCTGACGGGTTGAGCAAATGTACGATCGGCTGAGAGTACAAGCGCAAGCGATTCTCTTCTAAAGCTTGATTAATTTGGACTACCCACTGGGTTTCGCCGTGCTGTTTGATTAAATCCCGATCGCCCGATCGATAAACCTGCACTCGGTTGCGGCCTTTATTTTTAGCAGCATAGCAAGCTAGATCGGCCGCGCTCAACACCGCAGATGTCGATGCTGTTTTGGGATTAATTGCCACCAAACCGATACTAACGCCGATCGAAAAAGTTTTGTCCTGCCACCCAAACCGGAATTTTTGAATGCTTTGCAGCAGCAATTTTGCAACATCTAAGCCCTGTTCTGGGGGGCAATTGTACAGGAGTACAGCAAACTCATCGCCGCCGATACGCGCCAAAATATCGGTTTTGCGGATATTGCTTTTAAATAGCTGGCTGACTTGGCGGAGCAGTTCGTCGCCTGCAACGTGACCTGCAGTGTCGTTAACTATTTTGAAGCGATCGAGATCGAGGTAAAGCATGACGTGTTCTTCGCCGTAACCTTGAGCGCTGTGCAGGGCGTGTTCTAGCTGGTATTCAAATTCGCGGCGGTTGACCAATTGCGTCAAGGGGTCGTGAGTTGCCTGCCAGGTGAGCTGCCGCGCTTGAGTTCGCACTTGGGTGACATCTCGGAACACAACGACTGCCCCGACAATTTGGCCGTTGCTGGCGTGGATGGGGGCGACGCAGTGGTCGATCGCAAATTCGCGGTTGTTGCGGGCAATCAGCAAGCTGTTGTGTCCTTGGTCAACAATCCGACCTTGGGATAAAGCGATTTGGGCAATATTTTCGATCGGCATCCGGGTAGTTTCGTCAACGATTCTCAGCACGCTGGCGAGGGGCAAACCTTTTGCTTCCGAGGTTGACCAACCGGTGAGTTGTTCAGCAACTGGATTGAGGGTAGAAATGCAGCCGTTGCTGTCAGTAGCGATTACGGCGTCGCCGATCGATTGTAGAGTAACCTGAGCGAGTTCTTTTTCTTCAAAAAATGCTTGTTCCATGCGTTTGCGATCGCTAATATCCCGCTGCACGGACACCCAGTGGGTGACTTTCCCCAACTCGTCAGCAACGGGTACGCTGTTGAGTTCCACCCAATAAGTGGAACCGTCTTGGCGGTAGTTGATCAATTCCAAGCGCAGCGGTTCAAGGCGAGAGAAAGCGCGGCGAATTTTGGCAACTTGAGCGCCGTCGCTGTCGGGCCCGCGCAGACAACTGGGTGTTTGGCCGATAATTTCTTGGGGCCGATAACCGGTCATTTGGGTAAAAGCTTCGTTGACGTAAATGATGGCGGGATCGGAGATATCGCTGTTTCCCACATCCATAATAACGATCGCGTCGTTAGCGTTAACTACGGCCGATTCTAGGAGTTGCAGCCGCACCTCGGCCTGCTGGCGGGTAGCGATTTCCCTTTCCAGCCGGCTGTTAGTCAAGCTGAGGGAGACAATCGCTTTTTGCAATTCGCTAGTTTGTTGTGCGACTAAATCGTGCAGCAGATCGATCGCCCCGGACATTTCCATCGGGTCAAGTACGCGCAGCAAACTGCTTTGAGTAACTATTCCCAACAGTTCTCCGCGTTCGGCAGTTACTACC
>JARCMA010000142.1 GCA_030248405.1 Microcoleus sp. MP8IB2.171 | reverse complement strand
GATGCACGCAGATAAACGCGGATTTAAGGTTTATCTGCGAGGGTTGCAAGTTTATTTTTGCTTAGCAGCAGCTTTTTTCTTTGCCTCTTTTTCGGCTTTTTTAGCTGCTTTTTCGGCTTCAATTTTTGCTAACTTGGCTAGCTCTTTTTCCTCAGAAATTTTATCGAGATAGTAGTGGTAATCTCCCAAATAAGGGCGAAATTCTCCATCCCGAATCTCGACAATTTTGTTAGCTACTTGGGAGATGAAATAGCGATCGTGTGAAACGATAATTACTGTACCGTCATAATTCTGAATCGCTTCTTCCATCATCTCTTTCGCCGGAATGTCGAGGTGATTTGTCGGCTCGTCCAAAATTAGCAAATTCACGGGAGTCAACAGCATCTTTGCTAAAGCCAGACGGGCTTTTTCTCCCCCGCTCAAAGCGCCGACTTGTTTGAATACTGTTTCGCCGGTAAACAAGAACCGCCCCAACAAAGTCCGAACTTCTTCATTTTTCCAGTCCGGTACTTCGTCGTGAATGGTTTCCATCACGGTTTTATTCAAATCTAAGGCTTCTGCTTGATTCTGTTCAAAGTAACCGGGGATGACGTTGTGGCCTCCCAATTTGACCGTACCTTCGGTCGGCTTTTCTAAACCCATAATCAGGCGCAGCAGTGTTGATTTGCCCGCGCCGTTGGGGCCGAGAAAGGCAATACGATCGCCCCTTTCAATTAATAAGTCGGCTCCCAAGAATAGGATTTTGTCGCCGTAGGTGTGAACCAAATCTTCAATTATTGCTACTTCGCGCCCGCTGCGGGGTGCGGGGGGAAAGCGAAAATGCAAAGTTTTTAATCCGCCGGTGGGCGCTTCGATGCGTTCGATTTTGTCTAACTGTTTCTCGCGGCTTTTGGCTTGGGTGCTGCGAGTGGCGCTGGCGCGGAATTTTTCAACGAATGCTTGCTGTTTTTCGAGTTCTTTTTGCTGGCTTTCGTAGGCGCTGAGTTGGGCTTCTCTGGCTTCTGCTTTTTGCAGCAGGTAGGATGAGTAGTTGCCAAGGTAGGTGCTGGAAACACCGCGTTCGGTTTCCACGATTTGGGTGCAGAGCCGATCGAGAAATTCTCGGTCATGGGATACGATTACCATTGGGGTTGTCAGCCCTTTGAGGTAAACTTCCAGCCATTCGATCGTTTCTAAGTCGAGGTGGTTGGTAGGTTCGTCTAGCAGCAGGATGTCGGGTTTTTGGAGGAGAATTTTGCCCAAACTCATCCGCATTTGCCAGCCGCCGCTGAAGGCGCTGACTAATCGATCGCCATCTTCTTGCTCAAATCCGATTTCTGGTAAAATTTTCTCGATTTGGGCTTCTAAACCGTAGCCATTTAAGCCTTCAAATTGTCGTTGCAACCGATCCATTTTGTGGATCAGTTCGTCGAGATTTTCTGGGGAGGAGTTTTCCAAGTCTCGATGGACTTGCATTAGGGATTCATGGACTTCGTTGGCTTCGCTGAAGGCACGCCAAAATTCTTCTTTGACGGTGCGAGTCGGATCTACTTCAAATTCTTGGGAGAGGTAGGCGATGTGCAAGCTGGCAGGGCGAATAACTTCGCCGGCGGTGGGTTCGATTTCGCCGGCGATGATTTTGAGTTGGGTGGATTTACCGGCACCGTTAACGCCGACTAAGCCGATGCGATCGCCCGGTTTGACTTCCCAGGTGACATCTTTGAGTACGACGCCTGTGGGGTAAATTTTACTGATGTGTTCGAGTCGCAGCATTGTTGTGGGGACTGGGGAAGGGCAGGTTTAGCGGCGGATGGTATGCCGGCGCTGAGGTCGAGTTAATCTTAACAAATTTTAATTATATTTAGCGTATTGCCAGATTTTGATTTGGTAGGAGTTACGCGAAGAAACCGGGTTTCTATGAAAAATCGCAGATTCTCAGCTAGAGATATACGAAGAAACCCGGTTTCTAGCCTCGATGTGGGTTCAGGACTATTTGGGTGGGGCGATCGCTGCCGATCCTACGAGTCAATAAACTTGTCAATAATCCGTTATCTTTTTCGTGGTTCAGCAGCCTCAATGCTCTTATAATCAAAATTTCAGAGGTGTTATCACCCCCTCAGTGCGTTTCGTAAAGCTGAGTTTTGCTAAGATTTAATAAATAAGCTAAAAAGCAAGCAGGTAGCCATGACAGCCACCCTGATTCAAACCCCACAACCGGGAGTTGTGCTGAAAAATATTAGTTGGCAGACTTACGAATCTTTGGTAAACGAGCTAGCCCAACAGCGGGGAATTCGTTTAACTTACGATCGCGGAACATTAGAAATTATGACTCCATCAGATCCCCATGAAGGTAATAAACAAATCTTAGGACGTTTCGTAGAAACAGTAACCGAAGAATTAAATGTAGAAATTCGCAGCTTGGGTTCGAGAACTTGCAGGCGCGAGGATTTGGCTCGCGGATTAGAACCGGATCAGTGCTACTACATCGAGAATGAGCGACTTATTCGAGCTGTAAATCAAATTGACTTAAATGAATATCCGCCACCTGATTTAGTAATCGAGATTGACATTACTAGCAGTTCTATCAACCGCATGGAATTGTATGCGAGTTTGGGCGTGCCAGAGGTTTGGCGTTATGACGGTTCGCGTTTAATATTCTATCAGTTAGAAGGTCAGGAATATGTAGAACGGGAGGTTTCTCCTCACTTTCCTTTTTTGTCGCCATCTGAGATTATGGGATTTTTGGAAATGCAAGAAAATGTGGGTGAAACGTCGATGATTCGAGGGTTTAGGCAGTGGGTGAGGAGTCAAATTCAGTCAGGGGAATGAAAGGGCGATTCTCTACGGGATAGCTCCGCTTTACGATCTTTTTTTAACCTATCCATTGCACAGGCGGGCCGCCCGTGCCACGATGGAGGCGGATGGATGAAAGGGCGATAGTCAAATATTCGAGCTTTTGAGAAGCAATCAGCAATAAACATTGTAAGCGTGCTAATCGCCAACAGCTAGAATGACTCAAATATGTCGATCGCACTTGGATAGGGCTGGCAATGCCAACCCTACGTTTTCTCTAATTTGCTACAGAGTAGCTAACTCTGAGGACTCCTTTCTGGGATTTAATTTTAGTCACTTCTACTTCTCTCAAGGTGCCAAGAGACTTAGGATGTGTCCCGCCACATGAGACAGCAGGAAAATCTCCGATGGCAATCTTGCGACTGCCGTAAGGATCGCCCTTAACTTGTACAGGTATATCTTCAAAGATTGCCTCTGCCAAATCGGATTTTAAGCTTTCCTGAACCTTTTCAATGGGTGGTATAGTTCCTGAAAATTCAACTCGTGCTTGTCCTGGCCAATGATGCCCTCCAGTTGCTTGCAAATCGGGGAAACGTTTCTCAATTAATGCTGCAATCAAGTGACCTGCAACATGGTGCTTAGCATGAATCAAACGATTGTTGATATCGATTGAAATATTTACCTCCTGCCCAACTTCTAGATTTCCGAAATCTGCAACGTAATGATCGACATAGTTATCAGAATGAGAGGCATGAGTCACAAGAATATTGTCAATCAAGCCAATGTCAGATTTTTGTCCGCCCCCTTGAGCATGAAAAATCGTTCGATCGAGGCGAATAATCGGTTGCTCGCCATTAATCAATTCAACGATTTTTGCGGTTGCTTCCGAAAGGTCTGAGTCTTCTAGGTAAAGCTTAAGAGTGGTCACAATGAAAACCTCTAAATTAAAGTGTAAGAAACAGCAGTCACTAGCTCCAGTAAGACAGCGGGCGATTGAAAGAACGGAAACCAATAAAGCAAGAGCTACTCAAGCGTCCGCCAACACCAACACGCGATACAGAATGAAGATACCGCGAGTTAAACAGTATTAGATCGCCAATCTCTGGTTGAATTTCAAGCTTAGGAGGGCCAATTTTTTCAGGGTCAAATCCGTAGCCGCCTTGACGACGGCAATCTGATAAATTTTCAGGAAGCATAGAAGCATCCCATAATGACAAGCTGCCTCCTGACTCTGGCATATTGAGGTAAACGTTTGCCCCAAGCTGAATGCGAATTTCTTTGGCGCGTGGATTGAAATTGGAATCCTCTTGAATATTGTCATTGTGAGGGAAAATGTAAGACCCTTCTTTAAGAAGACGAGTCAACCCAACAAACATAGGTAGACCATCAATATTTTCGAGATGTGCTCCTGCGGGCCACACTTCGTCTAAGTTGAGTCGCAGTCGATCGATTGGTGAATAGTAAGGAGCGAAAATTTCTCGAATTTCTCGAATGTTGTATCCAGCTTGGGCGTAGTATTGCTGCCAATGTACTGGGTTGTTGTGTGTTTCGTAATAGGAAAGACGATCGCGACCAATCTCTTCTGCACCAAAAGTTGAATAGACTCCCATCCGTTCTTCGCTAGACAACCGTTCTTGAACTCGTTGACAGAAAAGTTCAGGATAGTAATGACGAACTCTAATGGCTAGTAATTGACCTTTTATGAGAGCTAGAATCGCCTCCGAGTGAAGCAATGTTTCCAAATTTAAAAAGCCATCTTCACCTGTCTTTGTTTCTGTAGTTTGTGCCAGCATGACCAGATTCCTTTAAGAAGTGTATAGTTCGGATTGGTTGAGCCGAAGTTTTGGATACAAGGATTGCGGCAAGTAAGAATATTGCTCTTCACAAAAATTCTGGCTCGATTACGTTCTACGATATCGACTTATTTTTTAATGAGCTAGTCTTTTTTGTATCAACTTTCTAGAACACTATTAATACTTTTCGATCGCCCTATTAAAACTTTGAAGACAGAAAAAAATATGTTGGGATACCTTATATCCCCAATTGATAAGGGTTTTGGCTCTTGGTAGAGATCGGGTGACTAGCTAAAAAGCGCATGAGTCTTTTTTGAACTAAAAAGTATCATTGGGTGTTTCGTTGCCATGAAGCGATCGCGCAAACACCAAACTTGTTTACCCAAAAACCTTGTAATGGTAAAGGTTTTGACGCTATACTAAACCAACGCTAAAAAGTATCTTTTGGTATTATGGCCGACGATCGCACAGCAATGGTCAATTGGGTCAAAACAGCTTTGTCAGCTTTTCAAAATCGTCCTTTAACTAAGACCCAGTGCAGTCTGATGGATCAGTTTTTGCAGGGCAAGACGATCGAGGATGCTGCGAAGGATAGTGGTTACAGCCAAAGCACTGCCAAACGAGTCAGCGCGGACATCGGTGAGGCGATCGCCCTGGCAATGGGAGAATTAGAACCGATCAATAAGTCCTCCTGGTTGCCGAAGATCCGGGACTATTTGCGACAGCAGGCAGATCCAGATTTTGCAGAAAGTGAAGAGGCGATCGCACATCCCTCAATACCAAACCAGAATTTTGTGGGACGCGAAGGGGCGATCGCCCACCTCAACACCCGCATCAACCAAGGCGCAAAAATCATCGTCATCAAAGCATCCGGCGGTATAGGTAAAACAACCTTGGCGCGGCAATATCTCCATTCCCAAGGATTTGATTTAGTGCTAGAAATCCCGATGGCGAAAGAGACGGAAAATATTACTCCCGTCGAAAACGTGATTGAAGAATGGCTGAAGCGAGACTTTGATGAAGAACCGGGGCGGGAATTTGGAGTGATGCTTGGTAGGCTCAAACGACAACTTCAAACGCGCAAAGTAGGAGTGTTGATTGATAACCTGGAACCAGCGCTAGGTGAACTAGGTAGATTTATTCAACCTCATCACCGCTATATAGACTTGTTGCGAATTTTGGCTGACTCGACGGTACTGTCAGTGACGCTAATTACCAGTCGCCATCGCCTGTGTGATCCTGAAGTGAGTGTCGATCATTACGAATTACCCGGATTGGATCAATCGGCATGGCAACAGTTTTTCGGCAGTCGCAATATTGATATTGATATTCCGACTCTCAATGCAATGCACAACACCTATGGAGGTAATGCAAAAGCAATGGGTATTTTGTGCGGTGCAATTCGAGAGGACTTTGACGGGAATATGGTGACTTATTGGCGGGAAAATAGCGCCGATCCGTTGGTTAAGACAGATTTAAACAATTTAGTTACCCGTCAGTTTCAGCGTCTGCAAGAACTCGACCTCGCAGCTTATAAACTCCTCTGCCGTTTAGGATGCTATCGCTATCAGGATGTGGCGACTGTCAGCACTGAAGGATTGTTCTGTTTACTGTGGGATGTGCCAGAACCACAGCGCCGACGAGTTATTGAATCTTTGCGAAATCGCTCTTTGATAGAGTGCTGCAACGCAGAATATTTGCTGCATCCGATGATTCGGGCTGAGGCGATCGCGCGTTTGAGAGCAAGTGAAGATTGGGAAGAGGCAAATCGCAAAGCAGCAGAGTTTTGGACGGATAGTGTTAAGACGGTTGAAACTGTAGAAGATGCACTGAGGGCTTTTGAGGCTTACTATCACTGTGTAGAAATTAACGACTTTGAGCAAGCTGGCTCTGTAATTGTGAGAAGGAGAGATACCAGTTGGAAAAAGGGAGAACGTCTGGGGGGTGCGTTTTATAGGTTGGGTTTGTTACAACCAATGGTTTACTCAATTAATTCAATTATTAGCGAAGTTAAAGATAATCATCTACTGAGTATGTTGTATAATATTTTAGGGGATTTATACTGGTTAACTGGATGTATAAACCCAGCAATTGAATGTCACATTTTATCATTCAAAGCAGCGGAATGTACCCTTTTATCTATTAATTTAAGCCCTTCAATATATTTTGAGGCTAAAAAGTGGAAAACTTGGTCTTTAATTAATACAGGACTTTGTAAAATCGATTTATGGGAACTTGAAGAAGCTGTCAAATTGTTTGAAAACATAGAAGTTATTTGTAATACAATACGGTTTACTTAAGACGATCCCCCCTAACCCCCCTTAAAAAAGGGGGGGACAAGAATGCCCTCAAAGTCCCCCTTCTTAAGGGGGATTTAG
>JARCMA010000141.1 GCA_030248405.1 Microcoleus sp. MP8IB2.171 | reverse complement strand
TTTGAACCGCAGATACACGCTGATGGACGCGGATGGGGGTAAGGGCGATCGCTCTTTTTGACGAAAGGGCGATCGCACTTTTGAACCGCAGATACACGCTGATGGACGCGGATGGGGGAAAGGCCGATCACACTTTTGAACCGCAGATACACGCTGATGGACGCGGATGGGGGAACGGCCGATCGCTCTTTTTGACGTAAGGTCGATCGCACTTTTGAACCGCAGATATATGCTGATGGACGCGGATGGGGGAAAGGGTGATCGCGCTTTTGAACCGCAGATACACGCGGATGGACGCGGATGGGGGAACGGTCGATCGCCCTTTTTGACGCACCGACCGATCGCACTTGAATCAGGCAAGCCAATATCTTCTATAAAATATTGAAGTTGTCTTGAAAATTCAAATCAGTCAAAGTGAACTTACCGTTGAGAATTGCTAGAAACTCACCATTAGCTTTGAGAACAGTTCGATCGCCAAACCCTAAAACTCCTTCCTCTTTTAATACCTCAATGATCTTCGAGTTTAAGCCACCTGCTAACCCAATCTTATTAGCACCAGCCAAGCCTAAAAAGCCATTGCCAAAATCGGTGATGATATCAGCATCATCTCTGCTAGAAGCACCATCACCAGGTGAAAATACAAAGGTGTTCTTTCCAGAACCGCCTGTTAGATTGTCTTTACCTTTTCCACCAATAAGTACATCGTCATCATCACCACCATTGAGATTGTCTGCACCTAAGCCACCAATCAATGTATCATTCCCACCCTCTCCTATGAGAGAGTCATTTCCATCACCACCATCCAGGCTATCAGCCGAGCTATCACCACCACCCCATAGGGTATCGTCATCTTCTCCACCGATGAGAGTGTCTTTACCATCGTTGCCTTCTAAACTATCGTTGCCCTTACCTCCAATAACTGTGTCATCTCCTTTCGCACCAAAGAGAGTGTCGTTATTATCGCCACCATTGATGAAATCGTTGTCTGCTTCACCATTGATGAAATCGTTGCCTGAACTGCCATAGAGGGTATCATTGCCTGAACCGCTGAAGATACTATCATTTCCAGAGTCACCGTATAATTTATCATTGCCAGCGTCGTTAAATCTGACCAGACCCAAAAATGTATTCTGCCCTGATATAATACCATCTAACTTATCATCTCCAGTGCTGCCATAAGCTATGCCATCATTCTGAGAGTTGGCATCTTTCAGGAACAATAATTTGGGTTCTGTATTGGGATCGTTACCGTTAAATGGCTTATAGTCGAACTTGCCTTCATCTTTGTAAGCAGTAGCAACAATAATTGCTTCATTTCCTCCATAAGTATCTTTTTTCCAGTCTTTATGTTCACCAACATCTAGCTTAAAAAGAGAGCCAATCTCACCAGAATTTTTTAGCAAATTTCTGTACAGATAAACCATGTTACCATGACTATCAAAAGGAATTAAATTATCTCTTCCTGATCCAGGATTTTCAGTCGGTCTTTTAAAATCTATGTAAATAGACTCATTAGCACTTGTAGCATAGTCTGATGATCCTGTGCCATCACCTGAAGCAATATCACCCCAAAATGCTCTGGAAAACTTCGATACTGGGCTAAATGGGATAGGTGTTTCACGAATATCATTTGTGTCACCATCTAAGTCATAGCCCAGCGCATTTCTTGGATCGTTTACTGCTGGATCTAAGGCAATAAGTGTGTTCACACGCTTATCGGGATCTATGTTGAGTTTGCTTCTGTCTTTGTCTCTACTAGAAAGTAAAAATCCAATTTCAGAAGCTACGTAAGTACCTAGGCTGTGACCAATTAAATTAATTTTTTCCGATCCTATCTTCCATTCATCTCTTAGTGCTTCAACTGCAAAGTTAGCAACATCACTGATCCAATTAGAAGATAGAAATGGATCTGGCTGACCTAAAGACTTGTTGTTAGCTGAATCACTCCAGTCAATAACCAAAACTTGATCTTTTTTCCCTGCCACTTGCTCTTCAACGGTCTTGGCTAAGTCAAATATCTTATCTTTATTCGGATTGTCAGCATTACCGTGAATTACAATCCATGTCTCTGCATTTGGATCTACTTTTGCTCCGTTCAACGTCTTAATAGTCACTGGACGAGACTCTCGATCTTCGAGTTTATCGCTAAAAAATTTATCATTGTTAGTATCATTATAGACTTTTCCCAAAATAAAAGAATCCTTTATTTCGGTAATTAGAGGTGCATTTGGAAGTTTGGTTACAATTGGTTGATTAGGTGCAACAGTCTTGACATTAATCTTCGTATCACCCAGATTACCAAATCCAGGTATTTGCAGTTTCAGATTATCGTCACGGCCTGTACTATCCGATTGTAACGTGACCTTAAAATTCAGCGTATCACCCGGCTTGACATTTTCAAATTTCTTGGGTGAAATATCTTTCACATAGTTGAAATCATCATCAGCAGGTACGAGAGTAATTTCCTGACTGACTTTATCTAACCCCTCTGTAATTGCATTCACCAAATTAGCACTATCTGAGTCTAATCTGACAACCTTACCAAAACCTAATTTATTAACTAGGTCGTTATAGACTGAAGTATTTTCTGATGTAGGCGTAACAGCAAAAATAGGCACTATACCTGCATCAATCAACGCCTCGCGAACTTGCTGAATACTCGGATAATCTTCTCCGGTTCCCGGCGGATTGCCATCAAGGACAGCATCGCCATTGTTGGGTCTCGTAATTCCAGCCAGCCTCGCACCATCACCAGCCTGGTGAAACGGTTCATCTGTAGCCACCACAACCACACGGCGAGCACTGTCACGGAAACCAATTTCAGTAGTGTCTGCGCGACGTGCCGTTTGCAGCAAGGCTTCCAGCGATGATTCCGGAGGTGTTTCGTTAGAAGGGAGAATAGTTAGGTTATTCACTGCCGATTGCAGTTCATTCTTGTTCTTTGTTAGTGGCAGATTAGTCCGATAAACATAATGACCATCCTCAATACTTCCGATTCCTTCTATTGGCTTGTCAACAAAGCTGCCAAGACCAAATTGAGTATTGGGCTGCTGATTTGACAGAGTATCAACTAAATTTGGTACTAGACGGCGGAAAATAGACACGTCATCATCAAACGAGGCAGAAGCGTCTTGCAGCAGAAAAACATCAAGCGGAAGCTGGTCAGCAGTTGCACTCGCACTAACTGCTGAAGAACTTAGCATCTGAGCAACCACAGTATCCGAAGTTTCAATACTTAATTCGCTGCGAGTGGTCGAACTAGAAGCATTCCCAGGCACTGTGACTGTAATATCTAAAGTAATTTCGCCCCCCGGTGGCAAAAACACATCGATCGTATCCGCTGACAGAATTGTTCCGGGAGTGCTCGACAGTATCTCTCCTTTCTTAATTTGAATACCAGATGCTCCCCCAATTCGATCGCTAATACCCTTGACAAGGGTATCAAAAGCCCCCGCTCCCGTTCCAGGATTTATCGCAATTCGCGATCCATCCGCCGTGAAACCAAAAAGCTTCTCGCCCTCAAACATCAAGGCTAAAATATTACTAAAGCCAATATCGCCAATTTTCGCTGCTTCACCAGTTAGAGACACAGCATACAAACTATCGCTTGTCTGCCCCTTCGATGTCGCTAAAAATCGATTATTCGGAGCATCAAATGCCAAGTCCCCACTGCTATTAAATCCAGCAGATTCCAAGTTAGCGATTAAAGATACTCCCGCATTAGTGGTATTAATCGCATATAAGTTAGAATCCCCAGCCCCATAGAGGACATCATTCGCAAATTCTAGAGCATTAATATTGACACCAGCAGGAAGGCCGCCAACAAATGAAGTTAAACCCGATACTGGATTGATTTTGAATAACTGAGTAGGCGTAATTCCGAAAATCGTCCCATCTTTAGCAACAGCGATATCGGAAAAACTGAAGGTACTAGCAATTTGGGTGAATTTTGCTGACGGATCGAGAGTTCCAACTTGTCCGCTTAGTCCGTCGAAGGTCGAAATGAAAGACGAACTGGTTCCTAATTGGCTAGCAATACGGATATCCGAAGCAGATGACAAGATTCGATCGCCCTCCATCTCCCCTTCCACAGGCCCGATCGCGCCCGCATCCACTGCACTACCCAACAACACATCATCTGTAAGTAACTTCATAAATCCCATCTCCTCAAAAATATAGTTGCGTGAAAACCAGCAAAGCCCGCCTTGCAAACCTTGCTATATATGTATCAGGGCGTTCATCTGCTTTTTATGCAAATCGCCCGCTTTTTGTAATGAAACTTTACATTGCTCAAATAGCCGTGAAGCCGAGCTATCCCCTAGGGAATCGCCCGATCGCCCGATCGCCCGCCATATTTACCCTAAAACCAGGTAACTCCGATCGCCCTTAATCTCCTCCAGAGGCGCGATCGCACTTCCCCTAGATTGTCGAGTAACACATCAGTAGTCAAACATAACCACAAAGCTAATGCCTGCGTACCTTGTTTTACTTTCGATCTGTAGCAGCAATCCGAACTCATCACTTCACAATACTCCAGAATCCTGAATCTGTATCGGCTCAACGGCTCAGCATTTGGCTCAGCATAAACGGCTCATTTGGCTCATTTGGCTCATTTAGCTCATCTTTCGGCTCTCCGATGTAATCTATAATTCCATTGGGGCAAAATTATGGTAAAGGAGTAAAAATGGCAGATTTGCTCAGATCATCCGAAGAAGGGCTAAAAATCATTGACATGGTAAGGCGCAATTTCGGATGGAATAAAACTGAAGATACCTGGTGCAAAGCCGCTCTAACTTCAAAAGCGACTTTAAAGCGATTTTGGGCGCAAAACCGAATTCGACGCGAAACATTTATCGATATTTGCAAAGCTGTAGGAATCAATAACTGGGAAGATATTATTGAGCGCAATGATATCAAGCACACAGAATTACTATTAGCCGCCTCGATCGCAGATATTGCCCCAGACACCCAAACCGATCGCACATTCGCACTTCCCGACAACATACCCCCAGTCTGGAATTGGCTCGATCGCACATCCCACCTCAACACCCTAAAAACCCTGCTACTCAACCTAGACAACCGAAATCCACCCCCAAATGCGATCGCCCTTGTCGGCTTACCCGGAATCGGCAAAACAACCCTAATCAGTCAACTCCTCCGCCAACTTCAAACAGAAAACAATCCCTTTGTCGCCGTCGCTTGGCAATCTTTGGAATTCGTCTAAGGCAAAGCACCTCAATTTGATTGGTTTCTCGATTCCCTCCTATCTGCACTTTCCTCCGTAGATACACCTAACTTTTTCGATAAAAATGCACCAAGTGCCGCCCCAGTGCACTCATTCCAAAAGATCGAAAAACTGCTAAAATTGCTCAAAAATAAACCATGCTTAATTGTGTGCGATCGCCTAGAAACCATTTTGCAACTTGGGCGAGCCGAAACAGCCGGATATTTTGCCGAAACCCAATCCGAATACGCTTGGTTATTCAAACTACTTATAGAAACAGCACATCAAAGTAAAATCATATTTATCAGCCGCGAAACCTTAGCAGAATTGCCGCCAACTATTACCCGCGAAATTACCCTCAATGGACTCACAAACAATTGCGCCATTGCCCTATTGACATCATTTAACTTAATCGCTACAATAGAAGAATTTACCGAACTTGCCCACCGCTATCAAGGACATCCCCAAGCTTTGCAACTAATAGCGTCATTGATTCGCGATGACAGCGAATATCAAGGCAATGTCAGCCAATTTTTGCAAGATAGAGACTGGTTGCTAACTCGACCGATTGAGAGTCTGCTGGATGAAATCATCGCCCGTCTTAGCGACATTGAGCGAACTTGCTTGAGCCGAATTTCTGTCTATCAAACCGCAGAATATCCGCTGAATTTGGCGGGAATAGCCGCTCAAATGCCAGAAGTTAGCAAGTACGAATTGAAAGAAAATATTATTCTCGCTCTCAAACGCCGACAATTGCTGTATTATGATTTTCAGCGATCGTCTTACCAGTTGCATCCGTTGGTGTGCGAAAAGGGCGATAGGTTGTTGAATCAAAATCCCGAAAACTTTCGCACCGCACACCGCCAAGCTTACCGCTATTTTATCAGCATTCCCCTCAAACCAGAATCTGAATGGCAAGATATCGAGGATATTAAGCCGTTGATCAGAGCGCATTATCACGGGTGTCAAGCTGGGGATTTGGATGCAGCAGCGACGGCAATTTCTGGAGTTGATAAATATCTGAAAGTGTGGAATTATCCCGAACAAATTTGCAGTCATCCGCCGTTACCATTGTTGGCTGATGTGCAAATTCATGTTGAAGATAGTACAAATTTTTTGTCTTAAACAGAGTCCTCGATCCCCCCTAACCCCCCCTTAAGAAGGGGGGGACAAGAGCGTTTTGCGTCCTCTCGAAGGGGGGACAATAGTATTGTCAAAGTCCCCCTTCTTAAGGGGGATTTAGGGGGATCGAGACTTGGATAAAAACGAGAGATACAATGCAACTGGCGATCGCAAAAACCCTCGATCTCCCTGGCACACCCCTTAAAAAGGGGAGTAGGGGGTGGGACAAGATTCCGATCAAAGTCCCCCTTCTTAAGGGGGATTTAGGGGGATCTGGCCTCGGATAAGAGCGAGATTTTTCAATGGTTCCAGGCTTAAGTTGACACCAATCCACATTGCCGTTTCCCTACAGATATTCTGTATTAACAAGACAGGATTCAACCACTCGAATAAATTCCTCTTTCTTGCAATTGCTGCATAAAAAAATCTTCCAAAGAAGGCTTAGCCAAATTCATCCCAATTAGCTGCCCTCCCGTAGCGCTGAGACTAGAAATAAACTCCTTCGGATCGCCCTGCAAATGACCGTACCACAAATCATTATCAACTTCCATATCCGGTATCCATTTTTGCAGGATATTCAAGTGGCCGCCCCTACCTTCAACCCGGTAAGTTTCAGTATTTCCCAGGAGTTCGTCGATCGCCCCAATGCAGATCAACTCACCGCGAGCCAAAATTGCCACCCGATCGCAAATCTTCTCCACATCCGACAGTACGTGCGAATTAAAAAAAATCGTTTTCCCTTGATTTTTCAGCGATAAAATTATCTCCCGCATCTGATAGCGCCCCATCGGATCTAAACCAGACATCGGCTCATCCAAAAATACCACATCTGGATTATTAATCAAAGCTTGAGCCATGCCAATTCGTTGCAGCATTCCCTTAGAATACTGGCGCAATTGCTTTTTTATTGCAGCCGATTGAGATAGCCCAACTAAATCTAGCAAATGCGGAATTCGCTGCCGCTGAATCGAGGCCGGAATTTCAAACAAGCCCGCCGCAAATTGCAAAAATTCCCAGCCTGTGAGATAATCGTAAAAATAGGGATTTTCGGGCAAATAGCCGACTCGCTGCTTCACAGCGCGATCGCCCAAAGGCCTCCCCAACAACAGCGCCCTGCCAGAAGTCGGCCGCACTATCCCCAGCAAAGTCTTCAGCAGCGTAGTTTTCCCCGCTCCATTCTGCCCTAACAGCCCGAAAGTTTCGCCCTCAGAGACAGTCAGAGTACAATTTTTGAGCGATTCAATCTTTTCATTCATCCAGAAGCCAGTACGGTAGAACTTCCCCAGATTGAATGTTTCCACTACTGGCGCTGTGGCTGGCATCTCGGTGGGAGTTGGCGTATCTATAATAGGTTCCATCTTTGTAAGCAAAATAGGTGGCATTTGATGTTAAGCTAAGTTTAGCTATACTTCAATCTTACTGAATATGGAACGTTCAAAAATTATTGCTATTATCACGGGCGTGATTTCTATAGCATTAGCACTTGGCTATCTGCTGCTCGTCACCCTTCTGGACTTCCGAGGCGAAATGCTGCCCGCACCTCAAAGTCAGTTGCCAGTATCGATGCAAATTCAGCAATTAGCGACTGCTAATCCGACTTTGCCACCACTGAGGATTTATCCTCAATTGTGACAAAAATAATACAGTTGAAATTTCGCAGTTTAGCCACCAATAAATCATGTAGATAAGTAGGTGGGTACACCTGAATATTGCATGGGGAGGACGGGTTTTGCACTCATAAACTCGATTGTATCGTAGATAGTTAACTAAACCCGCCCCTACAATATACTGTTTTTTTTTGCGATTACCTACTCAATCACTGATGACTCAATTAATACAAATGAATTGCTTTCATCATGTGATATGAAACTAGCAACTGCGTCAAAGCTAGCGGGTAACTTTCCAAAACTTCGCCAGTTGTGCCGATCAGTTTGCCAATTTCGGGATTGCCTTCGGTAGAACAAAATCCCCGCAGGTGCGGCATTTCGTTGCACAAAATCTTTTCCAGTTCGTTTACTTGTTCGTTAGTCGCATGGGAGTCTACTTCCAACACGTCAACCGGTTTGCCCATATCCCGATCGAGTCCCAGGCGAATTGCAGGTTGAAAACTATCGCTGCCTCGACCTAAAATCTCAGTAAAATCAGGGTGAGGAATTGTCGGCCTGAGCACTAAACGGACGCTTAAATTTGATTCTTTGTCCGCTTCGGGCGGGTAAAAACTAACTACAACGTCGGCCGATTTGCGCTGAGGACGAATGAAGTCTTCAGAGTCTGGTTCCCGTTTTTTTATTTCTGCAAGCACCTGTTCTTCAGTATAGCCGCGCTTCATGATATCGCGCTTAACTTTCCACTGAGTTCGCAACTCTTCGGGAGGAGCAAGATACACTTTTACGTCGTAAGAATCGCGGATTGTTCGGGTTGCGTAACCCAGCAAACCTTCAACTATGACAAATTTGCTGGGCTTGATGTATTCCGGCGGGTCAAATGTACCTGTGGTGTGGTTGTAGATGGGTTTGAGAATTGCTTGTCCGGTACGTAGCAGGCTGAGGTGCTGCTGCATGATGTCGAGGTAATTGCAGTCGGGATGCAATGCTGTGATTCCGATTTCGGCCCGCTGCTTTCTGTCGTAGCGATGATAGTCGTCAGTGCAAATCACAGTGACATTTTCTGGCCCCAATACTTGGGCAATTCCCCGCGTCAGGGTGGTTTTGCCCGCTGCGCTGTCTCCGACAATACCGAGAATAATTGGTCGATCGCTCATTGTTTTTACCCGGACGCACAATAGCAAATTTTGTTGTCAATCTTAAATCTTATCAAAATTGTGTTCGATCCGATCGCTCGGTTTGACTTGATCCCCCCGGAGTCTCCCCCATGTGTAAAATTATTGTAAAATTTCTTAATAAAATTCAACAAAGCATACTCAGGGAACATCTCATTGAACGATCGTAATTACCCAATTCTCAATTCCCTGTTTGCCCAATTCCCAATGCCCCATTACCAGTCATCGTTGCGTTTGTTGCTGTAAGTTTCCCAATCGTCGTATTGCGGCGGCTGATACAAGGATTCTGGTTCTATTTGTGGTTCCAATTCGGCTGA
>JARCMA010000140.1 GCA_030248405.1 Microcoleus sp. MP8IB2.171 | reverse complement strand
CTTCCGCTTGCTGTTGAGCAGCTTCCGCTTGCTGTTGAGCAGCTTCCGCTTGCTGTTGAGCAGCTTCTTCAGGTAACAGAATTAGATTGCCAGACTCGTCGTAGAAACGCGCCCAGACTGCTGTTTCTCGATCGACAATTCCTGACCAAGTACCCAACCAAAAGCCCAAACTTTGACTCCACAGCCAACCCCGCTCGTTCGGCACTAACGGTTGATAGCGTTGATTGTTATCCAAACGCCATCCTTGCAAAGAATTCGGCTCGAAAGGATCGAAAACAAAGTAATCAGGCGTTCTAAAAACCTGCTCGTAAATATCCTTTTTTTTGCCTGTATCCTCATTAGCAGTTGAGGGCGACAGCAGTTCCACAATGATATCTGGGTAACGTCCGTCTTCATTCCAAACTACCCAACCTTGTCGGGAAGTATTGCCGTCAACACCCAACACAGCGAAAAAATCCGGGCCTCGGAAATCCTGATTGCGAAGCTGTTTAGCGCTGTAATAAATAAACATATTGCCACCGACAAAAAAATCGTTCCGGTGAGCTAAACCTTGTTCTGCGGAACGGATTAAAACGGTCATTGCTATACGGTGGCGGTTGCTTTCCATTTCTGCAGCATCATCAAAAATTAAATCCGTCGGCGGCTTGTGTTCTTCAAAGAAAAGCTTGGCTTCTCTATCAATTTGCTCTCCTATTGATTCCACTGGCATCATAGTATCTCCAGATTTGTTTTGAGCGATACTTCTATTCTACAATCTCAACTCGCCGCACTCCCAATCCCGATCGCCCGTTTGGCAGCAAACACCCATTTTCGACGATCGCACCGGTGAAAGGATCGTCTAATAAATTTAAGTGACTGTCCAAATCCAAATAGTCAGCTAGCGGTGAAAGTTGTGCTGCTGCTGTATTTGCGATCGCGCTATCTGAATAGCAGCCGAACATTACTTGCAAATTGCAGGCTTTTGCTGTGTGAATCATCCGCATTGCTTCGCTCAATCCGCCTGACTTCATCATTTTGATATTGATGCCGTGGACGCAGTGCGCTAACTTGGGTATATCGGAACTATTAAAGCAACTTTCATCAGCAAAAATTGGCAGCGGCGATTGACGGTACAGTTCTGAGAAGTCCTCCATATCTGCGACGGGTGAAAGCGGCTGTTCGACATAATTTATCTTGTATTTTTCCAGCCACTGACACATCTCTGCTGCATCTTTTAAACTCCAACCGCCGTTAGCATCTACACTGATTTTAAGGTTAGCTGGTGCTTCGTCTAGCACTGCTATTAACATAGCTTTGTCGGCTTCGATTCCTGCGGGATTTCCTAATTTAACCTTAACGGCGCGGTATTTGATGCTTGCTGGATCTGTCGCATCTTTGCCAAACCAATCGCGCACTCTTTCTCTTGCACCAGACGGCGAATTAATGCCGATTGTGACGGAGGTGGGGACGATGCGCGATCGATCTAATCCCCACATTTTCCACAGCGGCAAGCCTGCTTTTTTGCCCAGCCAGTCGTGCATTGCCATGTCGATGCCGGCGCGGGCGGCTGAGGGTAAGTTGACCTCTGTTAATACTTGTTCGATTTTTTGGCGATCGAACGGAGTAAACTTTTCTAGCAGCGGTGCAACTTCCTGCAATGCGGCTAGCAGAATTTCGGTAGTTTGGGGCCGAGAACCTGTGGAAAAGGGCGATGCTTCTCCCCAACCTTCGATTCCTTCGTGTGCTAATTTTACCCATAAATTGGTACTTTGGGCTGTTGTACCGCGGCTGATGGTAAGGGCAAACCGCTTGCGGACAGTGAAAGTTTCAATTTGAACGTGCATTGTCAGTGATTGGTGATTTTTTGTAAATAAAAATCTGAGGGGGCGGATTGCGCCACTCTTGCGATTTTTGACTTTTTACTTTATAGTTTGATTTTGCTTGTTCTAGTTTATCAAAAACTTGATGAAGTTCATTATTTCTGTTTCGCCGAATAGAGTTGCTTTCTCTCTTAGCATTTGGGTGCTCTTCTTTGCTGTTGCTGGTTGCATTGTACAAGTTCTGCGCTACGGTTTCAACTATCAAGAACGCTGGATTAGTTTATTTAATTTAGACAGGGAAATAAATTATCCTTCGTGGTACTCGTCATTTACTTTGCTGTTTTGCGCGATTTTGCTAGGTATTATTGCTACTGCTAAGAAGAAGCAGGGCGATCGGTATTTTGGGCACTGGAAAGCGCTGGGGTTCATCTTTGTATTTTTTTCTTTAGATGAAATCTTGAGTTTGCATGAAATATTAATTATTAACGACTTACGAAAGACACTGGATTTAGGGGGGATTTTTTACTTCATTTGGGTAATTCCGGGGGCGATTTTTGTTGTGGTTACTGGGCTGGCTTATTTCAATTTTCTCCGGCACCTACCCCGGAAAACAAGGGATTTCTTTTTACTGGCAAGCAGTATATATGTCGGTGGAGCACTTGGCATGGAAATGGTTTGTGGCTATTATGCAGATGCGGTAGGTCAGCGAAACTTGATCTACCGTTTGATGGCTTCTGTTGAGGAAATTTTGGAAATGGTAGGGGTGATCGTATTTATCTACGCCCTGCTGTCTTACATCGGTTTCCATCTTGAAACTATTGATTTGCGGTTTAAGATAGTGGATAATCCCGATAGGTAAAACTGACCATCAACCAAGATTATTAACGAAATTGAAATCGCAGACTTTATGGCTATCTACTTCTACACCACTGGCAGCGAATACGGCTGTTTTTCTAATTTTTCCAGTCATGGATTCGAGTTAGACGGAGAATATTGGCCAACTACTGAGCATTATTTTCAAGCACAAAAGTTTCCCGCAACGGCTAACTGCGACCAAATTCGCCAAGCAAAAACACCGAAAGATGCAGCAAAAATGGGACGCGATCGATCTCGTCCCCTCCGCAAAGATTGGGAAGAAGTAAAAGATGATATCATGAGAAAAGCCGTACTCCGAAAATTTGAAACTCATGCCGAAATTAGAGAAATTTTACTGGGTACAGGGGATGAGGAAATAGTCGAAAATTCCCCTGTTGATTACTATTGGGGTTGCGGTAAAGATGGCAGCGGCAAAAATATGTTGGGCCAGATTTTAATGGAAGTAAGGGAAATATTGCGAAAACGCACGCCCGAGAAAAACATAATTTAAATTTCCCATCATAAAGCAGGACTTGTTTAACAGTAAGTCCTGCAAAGCTCTAAGCGAGCATTTTCCCAATTTTATTAAACACGCTGACTCAAAAATCCGCCTGACCAACTGTCGAATTTTGTGCCAATCTCCTCAGGCTGTTCTGGTAGAGGGTTTAGCCTCTCCGAGAAGACTGCAAAGCAGGGGAAACGGTAAAAACCCTGCACCACTTTTTTGTTTTAACAACTACTGTCAACCGGAATTAACTTTTATCGTCGCAAGTACAGCATTGTTCGCCAGTCGCCTCCCTGACACCGTTCTCCTGAGGTTGGCGATTCACAGGTCAAACCGCAAAACACCTGTTCTGGTTAAAGTTTGTTTTTTATTTATGCTGTATCTTTCTATTGTGTGCGATTTCTAGAAAGTGTGAGCTGTTGTACAGAATTCTTTACATTTGTGATTTATTTGGATATAATTGCGCCACTCTGTCGCAGTTGCTGTTGAATTCGGTTAAATTCTTTCTGTTCTGCACTTAGCAAAGTATTGTCGATCGACGATCGCATATCCCACTGCAATTCGGACAATAACAACAAACAGCCAGCCATAATTATTCCTGTGGTTAGATATTGCCAAGGTGCAACAAAAGTTAATAGAGGTATGCTAAATAAATGAGTTAGTCCAATCAGGATAAAAGTGCGCGATCGCAAACCTAATCCCGTACAAAAATAGCCGATCGCGCTCAACCCCAACCACAAATCGCACAAATGCAGCAACCAAAATCCCCAACCCGCAAAAATACTGCAATCCGTCAGCACCAAACCAGCAATCATCAAAATCGCCCAAGAGTAAAGAATCCAGCTAACACGCTCAACCTTTACCCAAAACAAAGTCAAAACAGCCATTCCCGCAGTGCCAATTAGAGTCACAGTTGACCACAGAATCGCCTGAAAGCTCCAACTGAGGGGGACAAACTGAGCCGTGAAAAAAATCCCCGCCGTCACCAAAGCCCAAAGCAGAAAAGTTTGGTCAATGCGGGTATAAAATCCTGAGAAAAGAGTAATATTTCCGACTTTCCAGCGGAGGCGCAAGAGGCCCGATCGGTCTTGTACGTCGAGATGTTCTTGTTTGCAGCGGATCGGGGGTTCAGAGGGGTTGAAGAAGGTCATTCCGTATAGTTTAAAATATCAAGTTTTGCGTATTGTAACAAAACGTCAAGAAGATTTTGCAGATTTTTATATCCTTTTTTTTAGTTTCCTGGCTCTGCCTGGGGAGGTATATCCAGAGACTCTGCCTCGATTCCAAGCAAAGATTTTCGGACGGGCTCTCCGGCCAATCCCACAAGAGTTGGGACGGGCTCTCCGGCCAATCCCACAAGAGTTTGATTGATTTTTTCGGTTGAGTTGCAATATACGTTAAAGTTGACGTACAATAAAAACAACGTATATTTTACAAACATAATTAAGGATACAAAATGAAAGCAAATCCAGGTGGAGAAATTGCCCCAGCAGAAGTCATGGGCAGAGATAAGCTGATTTTTGATTTGTGGGGGATTTTAGAGCAGCAAAGTGTCATATTGAGTGCTGAGCGCCGGATGGGGAAAACGTCAGTAATTAAGAAAATGCGATCGGAAGCTACGGAAGATAAATTGCCGATTTATCGCGATTTGGAAAATGTGCGATCGCCCTTAGAGTTTGTCGAGACAGTTTTTAAGGATGTCGAAGAATATTTAAGCCGTTTTAATAGCACCGCCAAGAAAACTCGCGAATTCCTCACTCAACTGAGAGGTACAGAATTTAGCGGTTTCAAGTTGCCGGAGATTGCCGCGCCTCACTGGAAAGCTTTGCTGACTCAAACCATAGCAGATTTGGTCGAAAATCAAAACCGCACAGTCATCCTGTTTTGGGATGAAGTGCCGTATATGCTGCACAATATCGGCGATGCAGCGGCGATGGAATTGCTCGATACTTTGCGATCGATCCGCCAGATGTACCCGGCTGTCAGAATGGTTTATACAGGTTCGATCGGCTTGCATCACGTGCTTGGTGTTCTCAGAAAAGCGGGCTATACAAACGATCCGACTAATGATATGTACGTCCAAGATGTGCCGCCGCTATCCGTTAAAGATGCAACTATTTTAGCTCGCAAATTGCTTGAGGGTGAAAAGATTGCCACACCGGACATCCAAGGAAGTGCAGTTTTTATCGCCGATGAATTAAGTAATATTCCGTTTTACATCCACCATTTAATTGCTAAACTCAAATTGCGCGATGGTTCAGGGGACATTGCAGCTATTAAGGAAGTCATTGCTGAGTGTTTGGACGACCCGCTAAATCCCTGGAAAATGGAATATTATCTGGAGCGAATTGATAGTTACTACGATGAAAAGCAGCGTCCTTATGCTCTGAATTTGCTCGATATTTTGGCTGCGGCGGGCGCGTCTTTGTCCTTTGATGAGTTATTTGCTGGTATCAAGCAAGAGTCGGAAACTCAAGATAAGGAAATGGCGCGGAAAGTTTTAAGACTTTTGGAGCAGGATTATTATCTTTATAAGAAAGATGGCAGATATCAATTTCGCTATGCGCTGATTCAAAAATACTGGAAATCCTTAAGATGTTGAGCAGAGTCTGGTAGTCTGGTTATCTCGTATTCCACCAATCCGGCAGGGGTTTAAACCCCTGCCTCAAAGCTAAAGTCCTCTGAAGAGGACTAATACTAAATCAGAGACTAATCGTACTACTCGTCTACTCTTTATACTCCTTTTACTCGTTACCATTTATAGGAATAATGAGTTCTTCAGTCCTCTTCAGAGGACTTTCGCTATGAGCCAGGGAATTCATTCCCTGGCGGACTGTCCGACTCACCGACTAAAAAACTAACACAATCAATCCATGAAAAATACATTAATCTCACGATTTACTCCGAGCTTGATGGCACCAGAAACCCTCGAAGCCATCCTCGTACAGCGTCACAAATTGGCAAACCATTTAGTAGAAAACATCCGCGAAAGCGCCCTCACAGCCAACAAGCATTATCAACTGCTAATCGGGCCGCGCGGCATTGGCAAAACCCACTTAGTATCTCTGATTTATCACCGCATTTCTAAGATGGAGGATTTGCAGGATAAATTGCTAATTGCATGGCTGAGGGAAGAAGAATATGGGATAGCATCTTTCTTAGATTTGTTGATTGCAATATTGCGCGCCATTGGTAAAGAATATCCCGCAGAATATCAAGCCCAATTACACGATGCTGTCGAAGGGCTTTATGAGTCGCCGGAGGATGCTGAATCTCTGGCGGCACAATTGTTGAGAGATTTTATTGGGAATCGCGTTTTGCTGTTGATTGTGGAAAATTTGGATGATGTATTTGGCGGGTTGGGCGATATCGGACAAAAGCAGTTTAGGGCTTATCTTCAAAATCATGGGTTTTTGACTATTTTGGCAACTTCCCAAAGTTTGTTTGATGGCATTGAATCGCGCGATCAGCCTTTTTACGGCTTTTTTTATACTCATACTTTAAAAGAATTAGAACTGGATGATGCTGTAGCTTTGTTACATCAGATTGCTAGCTTGGAAGGGAAAAGCGAATTAGCATCTTTTATTCAAGATTCAACGGGACGAGATCGGATTAAAGTTGTGCATTTCCTTTCTGGCGGCAGTCCCCGGATTTATATGGTTTTCTCCGATTTTCTGGTAAACCGCGAATCTCTAAATAAACTGGTGGAAACATTTATGGCGATGCTGGACGATTTAACGCCGTATTACCAGGATCGGATGAAATATATCTCAAATCAGCAGCGCAAGATTGTTGATTTCTTGGCAGATTTGCGCCACGCTGTCTCGGTAAAAGAAATTGCTAAACGCTGTTTTATCACTCACCAAACTGCATCTAGTCAACTGAAAAATTTGCGGCAAAAGGGTTATGTGAAAAGTGAAGAAATCGGGCGGGAGTCTTGGTACGAATTGCGGGAACCGCTGATGCGTTTTTGTTTGGAAGTTAAGAAGCAGCGCAATGAACCGATTAGATTGTTGGTGGATTTTTTGCGGGTTTGGTATACGCGGCAAGAGTTGCAGCAGCGATTGGGATTGAGGATGGCGGATGTTGATTTTGCGGATAAGGAAAGTCGTTTTGAGTATCGGCAAAATTTGCCACCGATTCCACCTGATGCTTTGATGGAACGAGAATATTATACGCGGGCGCTGGAGGCAATTGAGAAAAATGAGGAAGACCCGCGTTGGCAGGCTTATTTTGATGAAATTGAAGATTGTCGCGAACAGAAAGATTATGTTTCGGCTTTAGCATATGCGGAAAAATTGGTAACAAGTCGTGGCGAGGCAAAGGATTGGTCGGAAAAGGGACGCTGTTTAAACAGGCTGGAACGCTACGATGAAGCTTTGGAATGTTTAGACAAAGCGATTGAACTTGATTCTAATTATGCTATCGCTTGGCGTATCCGAGGCGATGTACTGGACGACCTCAAACGCTATGATGAAGCTGTAGAATCTTTAGATAAAGCTATTAAAATTGATCCGAATAATGCTTCATCGTGGCGTATCCGAGGTTATGTACTCAGGAATCTAAAACGCTATGATGAAGCCTTAGCATCCTTCGATCGCGCGATCGAACTTGAT
>JARCMA010000139.1 GCA_030248405.1 Microcoleus sp. MP8IB2.171 | reverse complement strand
TCGCCCGAAGCCAGCAGCACGTTTCACGGTCGCGATATTTTCGCAGCAGCGGGGGCCCATTTGGCGAACGGGGTGCCGCTGGAAGAGTTGGGAAGGGCGGTACGCCCTGCGAGTTTAGTGCAGCTACAGATACCAAATTGCGCCGTTACAGCCACAGGTGCGACTGGTTGCGTTCAATATGTCGATCGCTTCGGCAATTTAATTACTAATATCCCAAATAATTGCATTGTATCTAACAATTGGTCAGTGACAATTAGCAATAGTTCTGATGCAATTCGCATCCCCAGCGGTAAAACCTACAGCGACAGCGAACCGGGGGATTTAATTGCCATAACTGGTTCTGACGGTTGGCTAGAAATTGCCGTTAACGGCGGCAGCGCTCAATCCATTTTGCAGCTACAATTTGGAGATAAGGTAGAAATAATATTATGTCCGCTTGCCTAAATTTTTGATTAATGAATCGACCGCAGATTAAAGGCAGATAGACACAGATAGACGCAGATAATTTAAAGATAATTTCGGAATTTTGCAATTTTGTCTATTACGTGTAATCTGCATTCATCTAATTTTCGATTTCTCTGCAAAATCAACAATAGTCCGGCGGTATTCGCTGCTGTTAAAAAAAGCATCTCCATTATTGTGTTTAGCATTCGGAACGAGCAAAATTTGCTTGGGTTCAGGAGAAGCAGCATACAACTTTTTACTCATCGCAGCGGGAATCAAAGGGTCAGCAGTCCCGTGGGTGAACAAAACCGGAATTTTGAGCAATTTAACTTTATTCAAAGAATCAAACTTTTGTGTCAGCAGCAGCCTCACTGGAAATAGTCGCATTATACTGTAGCGTTCTACCATATTCAGCATAGAAGTGAACGAACTTTGAACGATTAATCCTGCTGCTTCTGGATGTGTGACTGCTAATTCCACAGCAACAGCACCTCCTATTGAATGACCGTACAAAAAGATTTCGCTGGGTGACAATTGCCGCTGTTTCACTAAATAATTATAAGCTGTTTCCGCATCTTCATATATCCGAGCTTCGCTGGGAAAGCTGCCTTGACTGCGGCCGTAACCCCGGTAATCTATCAGCAATACGGAAAAACCTAATTCTCGGAAGCGGTAAGATTGATTGATGTTCGCGCCGATGTTAAAACCCCTACCGTGCAGGTACAATAGAGTTCCTAATGGCTGTGGATTTGCGGCGGGCAGCCACCAACCGTGAATTTTCTCTGTTTTTTCTGTTTTGGGCGATCGCCCGTTAACTGGCAACCAAACCTCTTCGTAGGGGATGTTGAAAGCATCCGGTGTTTTGGCGATCGCAGGTGTTGGACTAAAGATGAGACGAGTTTGCAGGATAAACAATAGTATACAAGAGACGATGTAGGCGATCGCCAAAAATTTCACTAAAAATAATATCCATTTATGAAAATGTCTGTATTTCTTTGGTAATTTGCTCATGGCGGTACAATCAATAAATAATCAGCGACCCAACAGCCTTAAAAACAATAATTATTGACCTCAAAAAGTAGCATAGTCTGAGGCAAGATAAATCCAGATGGTTCCTCTGTTAAAAGTTTATGGTATATTTCATCTGCTTGCCACAAGGATTCTTCAGGTAAAAATCTAAATATTGACGCAGCAATATATTGTTTCTCTTGTTCAAAACTAATCCACTTTCTTGATAGTTCTTCTGCTGCGTGACCAGTCGTATTAGAACCAGAAAAAATATCTACTACCAAATCTCCCGGTTCAGTGAGAAAATTGACAAAGAATGACGGTAACTTTTTGGGGAAACGTGCCGGATGCACCTTAACATTAATCTCTTTGCATAAGCGCAGGTATTGAGAATTGCTATCCGCATTAGAATATTCTAGCAAATTCGATGGCAGAGCACCTCCATTATCTTTGGCAAATTTATCACTAATCTGATGACCGGAAGGACGTTCCTTGGGAGTATAAAATTCATCAGCATTTTTCAAGAGTTTTTTCATTCTTTCAGAATATTCTACTTTAACTTTAGTAATATTTGCTTGAGGCTGATTAGTTTTGGAAAGCCACCAAACAGGATTAACAGAATCTTTTGCCCGAATTTTCTGTTTATTCACCCACTCTATAGGAGATGGAAGTTTTGAAGGATTAAACCAGAAAAACTCTTGAGCAAGTTTAAATCCATACTCGTCGCATAACCTAATAAGCACGCGGTAATTGTACAGCGACCTTACAGGTATCCCTTTTTGATAAGCACCGCCAAGGTCTATCACAAAACTTCCCGTGTCCTTGAGAACTCTTTTAATTTCCGGTGCAAATCCCAGTAACCAGTCAACATATAAGTCTTGGTCTTCATTTCCATAACTTTTTTTACGTTGTAGTGCAAAAGGAGGGGATGTCATCACCAAATCAACAGAATTACTAGCAAGAGAATTGAGGAGATGAAGAGAATCTCCCAGATAAGCTTGACCGTACTTGGTGTTATAAACTGGGGCGGGCAAAATATTACTCATATCTAATTGAACATTATTGCAAGTTACAAAATACAGAGTGCGATCGATTTTATGGTCATTCTAGCTTAACTCGTACTGAAAGTACGAGTAAACCCGTACTCTCAGTACCTTCTTTAAAATGTAAATTCTTCGTACCATTCAAAAATCGAACTGTCAGTACGTTTTTGTAAATGGTAAAGGGTATGAATTACAAGGAAGCTAGACAACTGTTTGCGGCCAAAGTAAGTCAGTTGCGCCGAGAAAAAAGGATGACACAGGAGGAGTTAGCAGAACTCGCAGATAAGACTACTGACTATATCAGTTTATTGGAGCGGGGTGAAAGATCGCCATCCTTTGAAGTCATTCTGAATCTCGCTGAAGCTCTAGACGTACCAGCTAGTTATTTATTGAGCTTTAGCCAAAGCGGTGAAAGTACGGCTATCCTTAATACCCTGATAGCTGAGCCAGTTTCTCCTTCGGTAGTGGAGCCGGTTGAAGAGCCTATTACTACAGAAAACGAACGCAGCTCAGATGCTAAACGGCTAGAAGATGCGATGAAAAGCATCCAAGAATTGCAAAATCTGGCTAGTGAATATGGTATTGCGGATATTTTTCAAGATAACGGGGGAAAAACTTTGCAGTTATTAATCCTTTTAGGGCTGCGGATATCGCCTGGACGAGAAGGAAACGATGCTATTGATGCTGAAGGAAAAGAATACGAACTTAAAACAATAAATATTGCTCTCAATAGAAGCGGTGGGGTCACTACTCACCATCATTTGAATGAAATTATACTTAACAAATATCGCAGAGTTGAAGCTTGGTATATTGGACTGTATGAAGGCATAACTCTCAAAGAGATTTATAAACTTACACCTGAAATGCTGGAACCTAAATTCAAAGAATGGGAAGAAAAGGTGAGACTAAGAAACGAACCGCTAAACAATCCTAAAATTCCCTTAAAGTTAGTTAGAAAAGGGCAACTTGTCTACTCTCATAGTAAATAATATAGCAATCCTAAATCAGTTTCAATAACTGGTTAACTGGTTCCCAGGCTCTGCCTGGGAACCGATGTCCAGAGGCTCTGCCTCGGCTGATAAAATGGAGGCAGAGCCTCCGGATCTGCGTTACCAGGCAGAGCCTGGTAACGAGTATAATCATTTAGGATTGCTATAGTTGCCCTGTCAATCTTTAAAGGAGATTAGGTTGTATTTGTGTAGCGTAGCAGTGATATATGACTGACAAGTACAGACTTTTACACTCAAGCTACCACGAAATTAACCAACTTTCCAGGAACCACAATCACCTTTTTAATCTCCTTACCTTCAATGTGGCGCTTCGCCAAGTCCGACTCGCGAGCAAACTTTTCCAAAGCAGCTTTGTCAGCACCAGAAGGCACTTGAATAGTGCCGCGCGTCTTACCCATAACTTGAATTACCAGCGTAATTTCATCGGTAATTAATGCCGCAGCATCCACACTCGGCCAAGTTTGTAGGTGCACCGATTCGCTGTTACCAATCAAGTGCCACAATTCATCAGCAATGTGCGGCGCAAACGGCGCTAACAGCAAAATCAAAGTGTTAATTCCCTCTGCATAAACGGGCGAATCTTTACATTTTGCATCAGCCAGGGCATTGTTCAATTTCATCATTTCGGAAACAGCAGTATTAAACTGATAGTCGCCCTCCAAATCTTCCTGCACTTCCTTAATTGCAGTGTGAATCGCCCGCCGCAAATCCTTCTCAGCTTTGCTCAACACATCTTTCTCCCCTTGGTCAGGGTGAGCTTTGCTCAACACATCTTTCTCCCCTTGGTCAGGGTGAGCTTTGCTCAACACATCTTTCTCCCCCCCTTGGCAAGGGGGGGCAGCGGGGGGTGAACCAAACTCTGTCACCAATCGCCAAACGCGATTTAAAAAGCGAAATTGCCCTTCCACATCGGCATCGTCCCACTCCAAATCCTTCTCTGGCGGCGCTTTGAATAAAATAAACATTCGCGCCGTATCTACCCCATATTTCCCCATAACTTCCAAGGGGTCAACACCGTTATATTTTGATTTGGACATCTTCTCGTAGAAGACTTCCAAAGCTTCGCCAGTTTGAGGATCTTTGGGATTTGCGGGGTCTATATCTGTTGGGGGAACATATTTGCCAGTAACGGGGTTTTTGTAGGCCATTGCTTGTACCATGCCTTGAGTTAACAGGCGTTTAAATGGTTCGTCACAATTGATCAAACCCCGATCGCGCAAAACCTTGGTAAAGAACCGCGAATACAGTAAATGCAGGATTGCGTGTTCGATGCCGCCGACATATTGGTCTACCGGCATCCAATCATTTGTCTTCGCCGTATCGAAGACTTGCTCTTGATTTTGAGCATCGGGATAGCGCAAGAAATACCACGAGGAATCGATAAAAGTATCCATCGTATCTGTTTCTCGCTTCGCCGCAGTGCCGCAACTCGGACAAGGAACGTTTACCCATTCTTCCATCTTTGCCAAGGGCGAACCTTTGCCAGTAAATTCTACATTTTCCGGCAACAATACGGGCAAATCCGATTGGGGAAAGGGTACTGTTCCGCAGTT
>JARCMA010000138.1 GCA_030248405.1 Microcoleus sp. MP8IB2.171 | reverse complement strand
GATAGATTTTAGAGACATAATATATGCTGGACACTGAAATTATTTTTCGGTCATCATTGGGTCATTATAGGATCAATTATTCTGTGGTTGCCTCTAACTACTGCTACCTCGTTTGGCAGATTATTTTTTTTGTAGTGATGCCCGAGTTAATTCTATATTGCTTTGCCGCTCCTCTCAAGCTCGAATTCGCTTGAATTCTGCCCTTATTTCCTGAATATCGATCAATCGTGTCAAAAAAAGTCAAAGTTGCTGGTATGTCTGCTTTACTTTTTGCCGGATTGGCCTATCATGCAACACTTGCATGGTAGGCAACTGTTGCCTTGTTTATCGCTGTCGCTCATCAAAAATAACCGTTAACATAGTAAAAAATAGTCACAGTGCATCTATCCAGAGATATATTTTTGCATAGACACTGCACTCAACCTGGATAGGTTCCGCTGAATTCTGTAGAACGAAGTGCCACCCAGCCGAAAATCTGAGAAAGCTCGATCGACCAATTAATTTCCTATACAAATAACAGAAAATTTTCTCTGGACTCGCTACACTTGCACCCCAGGCATCCTCTGACCGATCGGCTTATTGCTTGAACCCGACCCAAACTGTCTTAAAATATACAATAGGGTCAGCGGGTGTACAGCCTGCATATATTAAAAGCAAGCGCCAACTTGCAATAATTCTTTAAAATAGAGATACAGCACCGGCGATCCCTAACTCTTCCCCCTCAGAAAGGGTAGGGTTTAGCAGAATTGAAAACGATCGTCTATGGTGACCGGGAATTTGGGTGCAAGCCCCGTCCTTTTAGGACGGCTTTAATTACACTTCTTGAAAAAGCGTTCCTACGTTCGGTCATGGTTGTGGTATAATCAGGTAGGAGGATAGAGCAAATGTTTCATTTAGTCTACGAATTCAAACTCAAACCAACGGCAGGACAAATAGCAATCTTTGAAGATTGGCTAGAACAATGCCGTCGCGTATACAACTACGCATTGGCAGAGCGTAAACATTGGTTTGAGTCTCGTAGTTGTCGAATTAACGCTTGCTCTATCCGATCTGAGTTCATCATTCGGGCCGAAACAAAACGACCAACTTATGCAAGCCAGTGCAAAAGTTTAACTACGGCTAGGGCAAACATACCCACTTTGGCTGCCGTCCAAGTACACGTCCTACAGCAAACACTGAAAAGGCTTGAAAAAGCGTTTGTGAGTATGTGGGAACAAAAACACGGTTTCCCCCGCTTTAAGAAAGCAGGAAGAATGCGATCGTTTGTGTTCCCACAATTGGGGGTTAACCCCGTCCAAAATCAAGCGGTGAAGCTCCCTAAAATTGGTTTGGTTAAGTTTCATCAATCACGGACTATCCCTGATGGTGCAACGATTAAGCAAGCAAGGATAGTCCGTAGGGTTAGCGGTTGGTACGTGATGTTAACCCTACAATGGGACGTTTCAGTACCCAATCTAATGCCCCACGGTGAAGGTATCGGAATTGATGTTGGACTAACTAATTTTTTAGCAACTTCTAACGGTCTTTTAGTCAAGCGCCAAAGATTTTTTAAAGACGCAGAACGCAAGCTTAAATTGCTGCAACAACGTGTCTGTCGGAAAAAACTAGGTTCTAACAATTGGCGTAAAGCTCAAAAGAAAGTCGCCAAACTGCATGAATACGTTGCTAACAGTCGGAAGGATTGGCATCGTAAATTATCTCATCAAATCTGCCAAAATGTGGGAATGATTTTCGTTGAGGATCTGAATCTGATAGGGCTGTCTAGGGCGATGCTAGGGAAACATTGCTTAGACGCAAGCTGGGGTCAGTTCTTCACAATCCTAGAGCAAACTTGTTTGAAATATGGCGTGTACTTTCAAAAGGTAAGCGCTCATAAGACGAGTCAAGTTTGCCCCAATTGTCTAGCAGAGACAGGAAAAAAACAGCTTGATGAGCGTACTCATTCATGCTCGAACTGTGGCTATACAACGGACAGAGATGTTGCAGCCGCTCAAGTAGTTCTAATTAGAGGACTTGCAGCCGTAGGGCATACGGTCAAGATGCTTGCCGAGGGTAAATTCATTGGAATCCCTGCGAATCAAGAATCCCCTCGCCTTTAGGCAGGGGTATGTCAATTCCAGTAAAGCCCGTGCAGTTGCTTTAGTCTCAGGTTTATTCAGGTTATTGGCAACCAGTTACGAGGAGATTTGACCCGCCGTGCTCCAACACATCAAACAAGACTTAAAAAACGACCTGATCGCAGGACTATTGGTAGTGATCCCCTTAGCTACCACCATCTGGCTGACAATTACCGTCGCCAGTTGGGTGATCAATTTTCTCACCAAAATTCCCAAGCAGATCAACCCTTTTGACGGACTCCACCCGATTTTGGTGAATCTGCTAAATCTTTTAGTAGGGCTGGCTGTACCCCTGCTGAGCATCTTAGTCATCGGTTTAATGGCCCGCAACATTTTCGGCAAGTGGCTGCTAGACTTTGGCGAACGGGTGTTGCAGGCAATTCCCCTAGCCGGTTCGGTTTACAAAACCCTCAAACAACTGCTGGGAACCATCCTCAACTCAAACGACAAATTTCGCCGCGTGGTGTTAGTGGAATATCCCCGGCGGGGAATCTGGACTTTAGCATTTGTGACCGGTACGATCGATAGTAACGATATCCCGCCTCACCTTTCCGGTGAAACCCCGATCGGCATTTTCATCCCCACCACTCCGAACCCCACCACCGGATGGTACGCTATCGTCCCCGAAGCAGATTTAGTCAATTTGTCAATGTCGATCGAAGATGCCTTTAAAGTAATCATCTCTGGCGGCATCGTCAACCCCAACAACTCAATTGCAGTAACCCCCGAAAATATTAAGGGCAAAACACTCGAACCCTTGGTATCCGAATCAAGATACCAGGCTGTCCCAGTCGAAGAAGATTAAACCAAGATAGGACGCACGGTTGAAACCGTGTCTAGAAAAACGTAATTTCAACCGCCGAGTCTTCAACCCACGGAGGTGGGTGAGAGTTTGTGTAGACGCGGTTTCAACCGCCGAGTCTTCAAATAACAAATAATATTTGTCCAAAACCTGCCCACAAACAATCGTGACCGAGGGCAGGTTTTTTGCTAAGATAAGACGGCGGTTGAAACCGCGCCTAGACAAACGATGTCCGCCTCCGCGGACTAAAGAAAGATCAAGTAATGTCAACCTTCTGATCTTCAACCCGCGGAGGCGGGTTTTGTCTGTGTAGATGCGGTTTCAACCGCCCAGTCTTGTCCTTTCAACCAGCGCCTAGCAATCTCAACAATTCCTAAATTCCTAAATTCTCAATTCCTATCTAAAAACTATGAAAAAAGCCCGCGAAACAGCACGCGAACTCGCACTCCTCGGCATCAGCCAACTGCCGACGAATCCAGAACTCTTAGAAGCCAAGAAACTGCAAGATGTTCTCCTCGCCGCCATCCGTACCCTGACAACAGAAGTTCAAGAAGCCCTAGAAGCAGCAGCATCCGAAGTGCAGCGGAGTAGCGACAAACTGCTTGCTAGCGAAATCCGCGCCGCCGATATACAAAGTGCTAGAACAATGGTGCGGGAAGCAGTCGAACTCACCCAAACCGCAATCAACCGTCTCGGTTCAGCAATGGAGTTTCCAGAACTGATCCAGCTAGCCAATCAGCAAGATGTCCGCACCTATGCTTTGCAAATCCTGACGAAAGTCAGCGCCAACCGTGTTCAAATTGATGAATTGCTCTCGGAATCTCTTGTAGACTGGCAAATAGAACGGTTGCCCCGGATCGATCGAGATATCATGAGAATCGCGATCGCCGAAATGCTATATCTCGGCTTACCCGAACAAGTCAGCGTCAACGAAGCCGTCCAACTCGCAAAACGCTACAGCGGCGACGAAGGACATCGCTTCATCAACGGAGTCCTCCGCCGAGTCGTCGATAAAATTAACGCAGAAGCTGTGAGTCAATAGTCGATAGTCTGTAGTCATTAGTCATCAGTCATTGGTCATTAGTGATTGGCAATCCGCAATCCGCTCTACACTAAGGACTTAGGACTAATGACTAATAACTACTCTCTATTCCCCAATTTCCTATGGTTTTTAATTGGTTTCGTCGCCAGTACAGTGAAAGCGGATCTTCTGAACCAGAAACTCCCTCCGAACAAACCCCAGATGAGGCGGCACAATCCGCACCGGTTGAGCCTCAAACAGATGCAACAGCAGACCAAAGCTCGGACGTTGTAGCCGAAGATTATCTCAATTGGGCAAAAGCTGCTTACAAAAATATTCAAAAACAGCAAAAACCCGAAACAGAAGTTTCCGAGACAGCCGCGCCCGATGTTCCAGCAGCCGAAGCAGAAATCGCGACAGTTGCAGAAGTTGCAGAACCGGCGACTATTGAAGCAACGGAGCCGATCGAACTTGAACCAGCACCCACAGCACCAACTGTTGCAGAAGTTCCAGAAGTTGCAGCACCAGCGACAGTTGAAGCTACCGAGGTTTCGGAACTCGATGCAGCAACGCCCGCAGAAATTGCAGAAACTCTGCAACCAACAGCCGGGGCGAGCGACATTGCACCTATTGCTCAACAATTAGAAGTTACAGCAGAAAATATAGAAATTGCCGAACCTGCAACAGAGGTTGTAGAAACCGAATCACTAGCATCGGAGGGCGAAGCAGCCGAATCTTTGCCGTTTTGGGCCAGAGCTCAGGCCGATCGCATGGATCGCATCGAACGCCTCAAAGAAACCGCCATTGAAGAACCCGACGTAATTGCAGCCGCAGCCGAAAGAGCCGCAATTATCGAAGAAATTCCCGGTTTCGCCTTTGACGAAGGCTTCCTGTGGTCCTCAGAAATCTTAGCCAGTCAAGGCCGCCGGCCAGACCAAGTATCAGTCGAAGAAATCACTTGGCTGCAAAAACTGCGGAAAGGCTTAGAAAGAACTCGTCGCAGCTTAATTAATCGACTAAAGGCGATCGTCGGTCAAGGCCCGCTCAATCAAGACGCAGTAGCCGAAATTGAGACTTTGCTGCTACAAGCCGATGTCGGAGTCGCAGCCACCGACATCATTATCAACCGCCTCCAAGAAAGACTCAAACAAGAAGTGCTGCCGCCAGAACAGGCTCTAGCCTTCCTCAAAAGCATCCTGCGCGACATTCTCGACGCTCCGACAGCCGAAACCGCCGCCGGCAATCCCGCCTACAGCCTGACATTTGCCCCGGAAAAAGACACCTTTAACATCTGGTTAATCGTAGGAGTTAACGGTGCGGGCAAAACTACGACGATCGGCAAACTTGCCCATATTGCCCAAAAATCCGGCTACAAAACCCTCATTGCTGCAGCCGACACTTTCCGCGCCGCCGCCGTCGAACAGGTGAAAGTTTGGGGTTCCCGCAGCGGCGTTGAAATTATTGCCAACGAGGGGAAAAATACCGATCCGGCTGCTGTCGTGTTTGATGCGATCGCCGCTGCGGGCGCCCGAGGCACAGAACTGCTGATCGTAGACACCGCAGGCCGCCTGCAAAACAAAAAAAATCTGATGGACGAATTAAGTAAAATCCGTCGCATTGTAGATAAGAAAGCCCCCGGCGCTACCGTAGAATCTCTACTGGTCTTGGATGCCACACTGGGTCAAAATGGTTTGCGACAGGCAGAAGTGTTCGCAGAATCTGCAAAATTAAGCGGAGTAGTATTGACAAAACTCGACGGTTCTGCTAAAGGTGGTGTTGCCCTAGCAGTAGTGCAGCAACTCGGTCTGCCAATCCGGTTTATTGGAGTCGGGGAAAGCATCGAAGACTTGCGTCCGTTTTCTAGTTACGAATTTGTGGAAGCCCTACTCGATTTTAGATTTTAGATTTTAGATTTTAGATTGATCAGGTATCTGTGGTCGTCCCGATTTTTGGAGGCGGATACAGAGGTTCAAAATCTCAAATCCTTAACCTCAAACTACCATCGCAGGACTTGTGCTGATCGCCACGGGCGATCGAGTGAAAACTAAATATCTAGAAATAATACCTTCGTTCTGTTATTGCTTTGTTGGGTTAAAAGCGTGATCCAAAGCGTGTCAAATTGAGCTACGGATGTAGTATTAGTCTGCTGTCTGATTGCACAGTCTTCCCGATCCCCCCTAGCCCCCCTTCTTAAGGGGGGGACAAGAGCGCTCAAAGTCCCCCTTCTTAAGGGGGACAGAAAATGGTCAAAGTCCCCCTTCTTAAGGGGGATTTAGGGGGATCGGGCCTCAGCTATAAACGAGATTTCTTAACGATTTCAGACTTAAGTTCACACCGATGCCCTACTGCCCAAACTACTTGCTCGATAAAAAACCGGATTTCTGTTCAGGTGCTGCGTAATTCCTCACTCAATCATCCTCCTTTTAAGATCGAAAATCACAAATTTAAAATGACTGCTGTGCCTTTGCCTCGCCCCTCACCTCAACCTGCTGACCGCCCTTCGGGTCGCACTTCCACCGACGCGACGCCAGTATTTGCCCTCAAAGAACTGGTGGCGCGTTTGCACCGATATCAGCACAACGTTCAAGATATGTTGGGTTCGCTGGGATTTGCCCTGCGAAGCTTTAACAATCTCAACCAATTTTTGGAGTTGGTGCCTTTGGTGGCGACTCGCGTTACGGACGCCGACGGGGGAGCTTTAGTGCTGTTCAAACCCAACGGTCAAGTCAGGTTCCAGCAGTTGCATTGTCAGGAAGGACGGCAGTGCCAAGATATGCGAAAAGCGCTGGAAATCGCCACCAGGCAAGCTACAGCAGGTGCAGGCGCTACTGCTGCATCGTTTTCGGAAACCTCTGGGCAAACCTCTAGTCTTGACCTGCAAGTGGGTCGTTATTTGGGCCCGGATGTTCATTTGTTTGGGGCGCCAATTTTAGTCAACAATTTGGAACGCGGACGGCTTTATGTTTTTAGCAGTGATCCGCAATATCTCTGGACTCCCAGCAGACAGAAATTAGTTCGGTTGGTGGCGGATCAAACCGCTGTGGCTATTTGCAAAGACGAACTTACTGTTAAGTTGGCGGAAAAAGACCGCTTAGACAGAGAGTTAGAAATCGGGGCGGAAATTCAATTGCGGCTGCAACCCCGTAGTTGTCCGAAAATTCCAGGCCTTGACGTGGCCGCCCGCTGCCAAACTGCTAGCAGAGTCGGCGGAGATTATTATGATTTTATTCCCGCTGACTATGACCCGATCGGCAAGGAAAATGAGGGGGAACACCCCCCATCCCTAATTAAAAATCTTAAGTCCAAAATCGACAAGGGCCGCTGGAGCATTGTGATCGGCGACGTGATGGGCAAAGGAGTACCGGCGGGCCTGTTGATGACGATGACACGGGGTATGCTGCGGGCGGAGGTTTTGAACCGCCACTCGCCGTCGAGAATTTTGCAACATTTAAACCGGGTTATGCACGCGGATTTGGAAAATTCCCACCGTTTTGTGACTCTGTTTTATTCGGAGTATGACCCGAAAACTCGCGTTTTGTCTTACAGCAATGCTGCTCACCACCCGCCTTTGCTGTGGCAAGCTGCAACTAATTCGATTATTGGGCTCGATACTTTGGAGGGAATGTTAATTGGCCTGGATGCTGATTCGCATTACCAAGAAGCTCAAGTGCAATTGCAGCCAGGAGATACTATTATTTATTACACAGACGGATTTACCGATGCTGCTAATCAAAGGGGCGATCGGTTTGATGAGGATAATTTGACTGCGGCTTTTCAGTTGGCTTGTCAAAATTATCAGCAGTCTGAGGAAATTTTGGATTATTTGTTCGATCGGGTTCAGCAGTTTATCGGCATCGGCAACCGGAATGAAGATGACATGACACTGGTTGTACTTAGGGTAACACCTTTAGCAGGAAAAAATCACAATGATAATTAATTTAATCCCGGAAATTACTGCTGGATTTACCAGCTCAATTAATTGGAATGATGTCGCTCACGTGGTAGTTTTGAAATCTCATTTGAGTTCGACGGTGCTTTTGGGTCAAAGTTACGAAATTTTTACGAATTTCCAGAAAGCTTGGAACAATTTTGTTTCGACTGGTCAAATAGGAGCTTTTTTTATAGGTATTTTTGTTGGCTGGTTCTTTAAAGGGATTTTTCGTTAGAGTTATTGGCGCCGAAGCTATCAGAAAGAAATTTAAGATTGAAAAGGTTTGTCGCTAACCAAAACTTCACTTCTTTCTGATGCAGCCAAAGTTTCACAATTTTGTAGTCCAGAATTCAGTTTTTTGGGGTCAAAAGATGTATAAAAAGTTTGTAGTCAGGACTTGAGTTTTTTCTTGCCGAATTGGGAAGGGAGGACTAAAGTCCTGACTACAAACCGGAGGAAGGACTAAAGTCTTTGCTAAAGACAGGTTTTTAGAGACTTCTGCAAGAGAGATATAATCTAGTTTTAGCTTGAGCAATGACAACACAACAAAAAACTTGGAGTCAAAGATTTGAATCGGCGCTGCACCCGGCGATCGCCCGATTCAATGCTAGTATTGGCTTCGATATTGAATTGATTGAGTATGACTTGACGGGTTCTGTCGCTCACGCTAAAATGCTGGCAAAAACGGGGATTATTTCCGCAGCAGAAGGCGAACAGTTAGTCAATGGTTTGGAACAGATCCGCCGCGAATACCGCCAAGGACTTTTTGTTCCGGGAGTTGATGCAGAAGACGTTCACTTCGCTGTAGAGAAACGGCTGACGGATATTGTGGGGGATGCGGGGAAAAAGTTGCACACGGCTCGATCGCGCAACGATCAAGCCGGTACTGATACTCGCTTGTATTTGCGCGATCGCATCGCCGAAATTCGTGAGCAATTGCGGGAATTTCAAGGGGTTTTGCTCGATATTGCCGATCGTAATGTCGAAACTTTAATCCCCGGTTACACGCACTTGCAGCGCGCTCAGCCAATCAGTTTGGCTCATTACTTGTTAGCTTATTTTGAAATGTCCGATCGCGATTGGGAACGCCTCGGCGATGTCTTGAAGCGGGTGAATATTTCGCCTTTGGGTTGTGGCGCGCTGGCGGGGACGACTTTCCCGATCGACCGACATTATACGGCAGAACTATTGCAGTTTGACAAGGTTTATGCTAACAGCTTGGATGGAGTGAGCGATCGAGATTTTGCGATCGAATTTCTCGCAGCCGCCAGCATCATCATGGTTCACCTGAGCCGTTTGTCAGAAGAAATGATTTTGTGGGCTTCTCACGAATTTGGATTTATTACGCTCAAAGATAGCTGCGCTACTGGTTCTAGCATCATGCCCCAGAAAAAAAATCCCGACGTGCCGGAGTTGGTGCGGGGCAAGGCGGGGCGGGTTTTCGGTCACTTGCAAGCGTTGCTCGTAGTAGTGAAGGGACTGCCTTTGGCCTACAACAAGGATTTGCAAGAAGATAAAGAAGCTTTGTTTGATAGCGTCAAAACTGTACAGGGTTGCTTAGAAGCAATGACGATTTTGTTACGGGAAGGAATCGCCTTTAATGGCTCACGCCTCGCTGCGGCAGTTACGGAAGACTTTTCTAACGCTACAGACGTAGCAGACTACTTGGCCGCCAAAGGCGTTCCCTTCCGGGAAGCTTACAACCTTGTCGGCAAAGTCGTCAAAACTTGCCTTTCGGGGGGCAAACTCCTCAAAGATTTGACACTTGAGGAGTGGAAAGACTTGCACCCAGCCTTTGAGACAGACATTTACAGCGCGATCGCACCTCAGCAAGTGGTGGCGGCTCGCAATAGTTACGGGGGTACCGGGTTTGAACAAGTGAGAAAATCACTTATCGCTGCGCGCGATCGGCTCGCCTAAACATCGTTAAATTCTCGGACAAATTCCGGCTGGCTATCTCTCCTTAGAACGATCGTGTTTTCCACTCTGGTTCTAAATTGGGCAGATAGCCTGACTCTATTACTCTTCAGCAGCAGCCATATCTTTGTCCCGTCCGCCGCCACCGCTCATGGCGCCCATCCCGCCGCCATTGCCGCCGTCAAATCGCCTTCTCTTGTTGGAGAACATATCTTGATTTCTCCGCTTGCGAAACTTGCGAGCGTATGCTTGATTTCGTTGTGCCTTCTCTTTCTTGAGATTGCGGCGCTTAGCCATTATGACCTCACTAATAAACATTGACAGTCCCCGGGCTTTCACGCCCAGGGATTCTTAAGTTTGACACTCTGTGCACTCTTGGTGACTGAGATTCTTGGTTCAGCGAAGTCACTTACTGGCGACAGGATTGCTCCCGCCCAAGTATAGGTGTCTTCTCCCCAAGCGTAAATTCCGGTATGCCCTACCGTACTTGATCAGTTCTCTTTATGTAGTTAGGTTTTCTTCAAATTTAGCTTTCCTAAACCGCAACACCGTTAGGTGTGACTACGCACTCAACTAATCCAGTTAAGTTTTTACGTCGGCTAGTTATACTCAATTTTAGACCGATGATGATCATAGCACACCCGGTACAAGACCCAGAAAAAAGAACACCGGGATTCAAGTCGCTGGGAATCTGGGTTCGATCGGACGCAATGTTTTTAATCTCCCAGAATATTTTTCTCAACAATTGATAAATAGCACAAATGACACTCAATCCCGGTGACTTAGCTCCTGTCTTCACCCTGCCCGACGCTGCCGGCAATTTGGTGAGCCTCGCAGATTTGCGAGGGCGGCGAGCTGTACTCTATTTTTACCCTCGGGACAATACCCCAGGCTGTACTAAAGAAGCTTGCGGCTTTCGCGACATTTACTCTGAATACCGGGCGCGCAATATTGCAGTGCTAGGCGTCAGCACCGACGGGGCCGCGTCTAACGCTAAGTTTGCAGCTAAATATCAACTGCCTTTTCCCTTGCTGTGCGACTTAAACGCCGAAGTTGCTACCGCCTACGGCTGTTACGGACTCAAAAAGTTTATGGGAAAAGAATTTATGGGAATTACTCGATCAACCTTCGCGATCGACCCTGATGGTAGGATTGAAAAGGTTTATCGGAAAGTCAAACCAGAATCTCACGCAGCGGAGATTTTAGCAGACTTGCTAGAAATCTCGCCTGAATGACAAATGCAAAATTAAGACTCCAGAGCTGCGAGCTAGGAGGCCTCGAATTACTTTCTCCTAAACAGGCTTTTGAGTTTATGCGTCGATTGTGGCAAATTGGACAAACTGTGCTGGGGCTGATTTTTCGACATCCCGTCACTGGTACTGCGGTGATTCCCATATTACCTGACGGGCGAATTGTGTTAATTCGCCGCCGCGACAACGGTCGCTGGGGACTGCCGGGAGGTATGGTGGACTGGGGAGAGGATGTTCCGACGACAGTGCGGCGGGAATTGGCGGAGGAAACAGGACTCGATTTAGTCAAAATCCGTCGCTTGGTGGGTGTTTATTCGGCTGCCGATCGAGACCCTCGCCTGCACTCGATTTGTATCGTGGTGGCTGCAGAGGTAGAGGGAAAGATGCAAGTTCAGGATACGCTTGAAGTCAGCGAGGTTGAGGCTTTTTTGCCCGCATCGCTGCCGGAGGGCGCACTCAGCCACGATAACGACCAGCACTTACAGGACTATTTTCAAGGCCTGACAACTTTGGCGTAAATCGGCGGGGCATCCAAATTTGAGAAAAGTCGGAAATTACCTCGCCGTCAAAAATTGTCTGTGATGACTGGGGAATTAATTTTCAATGTTTTCCTACTTTTATTCACAATCTTTGAACATTAAATTAATCATCTTTTTATTACTAAATATTTAACCGGATGTACTCACCGCTACGCAATTCTCGGGTAAAACTCTCTGTAGGGCAAATCTTCTGGCACGAAGTCGGTCAAGGCCCGAATTTAGTATTTTTGCACGGTTCTTGGCAGGACAGCAGTCAGTGGCTGCGGACGATCGAACATTTGAGCCCCTACTACCACTGCTTCGCACCGGATTTGCTGGGGTTTGGTGACTCGGAACGCCCGAATCTTCATTATTCGATCGACCTGGAAGTAGAATGTCTCGCTCAATACCTCGATACTTTGAAGTTGCGACAAGTTTATTTAATCGCTCACTCTGTGGGAGGCTGGGTGGCCACCACCTACGCGATCAAATATCCCGATCGAGTTCAGGGTTTGGTGTTGTTGGCCCCAGAAGGCGTCAAGGTTGGCAACCGGCGGGGGCGGTGGCAGACGGCTAGCTGGCTGATCGGCAAACCTCCGCTGGCTTTGTGGTTGCTACGATCGATCTATCCAATTGCTAAGTTGCTGGGTAGCCAAAAAAAGATTGACGAATTGCTAAAGTTCAGACAGCAGTTGATGCAGTCCCCTGTTGCCGTGGAGTTGCTGTTCGGGCGGCGGCGGGCTGAAATTACAGCGGAATTAGTTGATGAGAATTTGCCTTTGCTGAAAGCGCCTCTTTTGCTGTTGCACGGTTCTGAAGATACTCCCGCAGCTTTGTCTCTGTGTCAATCCTATGCTGCTCTGGCTCCTAATGCCGAACTGCAATTGGTCAGTCCGGGGGAAAGCAATTTGCCGCAGGAAGTCCCGGATGTTGTTGCTAAATATATTCGCGAGTTTGCTAAGTGAATTGGGAATTGTTCAGTTGACAGTTGACAGTTGACAGTTGACAGTTGACAGTTGACCTGGGATAGCGACCTCTACCTGGAAGGAAGAGGATTGGATCCCACATTCCGCACCCTCAACTGTCACAATCGGTTTTTACTTACTTTTATCGATAGATTAACCCACATTCCGCAGATGTGATTCATGTTACTGGTATTTTTGAAAAATCAAACCCATCAAACTTTTTTAGTCTAACTTTTTTAACTTTAGTGTCTACT
>JARCMA010000137.1 GCA_030248405.1 Microcoleus sp. MP8IB2.171 | reverse complement strand
TAGTACCTTCCGAAAAGTGGCCTCAGAAAAAGCGTCCAGCAGGCCAGTCAGGCGAAATAACTGATAGTTATTCCTGACTTCGCGAGTGCCTCTGAGGCTAACGGTCAGGGTCAATGACTCAGAAATGACACCCTCCTAGCTAGATATGGCTTAAAGTCGAGGCTTCATTATAGGAGTTTTTTGGTCTTTTGTCTACAGTTTTTTTGTCAGTGGTTTTTAGTTTTTTTGAGGCAGCAGTCATTAGGGGTTGACTGCTGACTGCTGACTGCAGACTATTTACTGCTGGCTACTTTCTGATTGTCTCGCATTGACTGCACGAATCGATCGAATAAATAGTCGGCGTCGTGCGGGCCCGGACTGGCTTCTGGGTGGTACTGCACTGAGAACAGTGGCAGAGTTTTATGCTTCAATCCGGCTACGGTGCGATCGTTCAAATTGAGATGAGTAATTTCTACTTCCGGGACTAGGGAATCGGGGTCGATCGCAAAACCGTGATTTTGGCTAGTAATTTCTATTTGCTCAGTTAAACCCGCTGGATGATTCAATCCCCGATGGCCGAACTTAAGTTTAAAAGTTTCTGCGCCCAAGGAAAGTCCCAAAATTTGGTGTCCCATGCAGATGCCGAATACGGGTTTGTCCGACTTTAACAAAGCTTTCGCAGTCGCGATCCCTTCCATTACTGCCGCCGGATCTCCCGGGCCGTTGGACAGAAAAATGCCGTCCGGGTTGTATTTGAGGATTTCCTCCGGCGACGTGTCAGCGGGGACAACGATGACCCGACACCCGTAACTCGCCAGACGCCGCAGGATGTTGCGCTTGATCCCAAAGTCTAGCGCTACCACCGTCCACATTTTGCCGTTAGCAGGTTTGACTGTAGGACTGAACTCCCAAACCGAGTCCGTGGCTTCAGACCACTCGTAAACCTCGCGAGTCGTGACTTCCTGGACCAGATTCAGCCCGTCCATGCTGGGGGCATCTTGCACTTGCTCCAAAAGTTCCGCCTGGTCGAGAATGGTGGTCGAAATGCCACCGTTGATCGCTCCCACCGTGCGAATTTTGCGAGTGAGGGCGCGGGTGTCGATCCCGTAAATTCCGGGGATCTCGTACTGTTTTAGGTAGTCTTGCAGAGATTGCGAGCAGCGCCAGTTGCTGGGCCGGCTGCATACGTTCCGGGCGATCGCACCCCGAATTTGCGGGCGCGAGGATTCTTCGTCTTCGAGATTTACCCCGGTATTGCCCAATTCTGGATAAGTAAAAGTTACAATTTGGCCACAATAGCTGGGATCGGTCAATACTTCTTGGTAGCCCGTCATTCCCGTATTAAATACTACCTCGCCAACGACGGTGGCGTCAGCGCCAAACGACCAGCCGCGGTAAGCAGTACCGTCAGCCAGGACTAGGAGAGCGGGTTGTGCAGTTGAAAGTGACATGGCATCCTTAATTACTTTCGTTTGGTTTAATTCTTACCACTGCCAGGGATTTGATGCTAGTCGGCAATATACAGATATTATTTTAATTTGTGCAAGGGTTCGGAAAAGCAAGGCACTTATGCCGGAGGCCGGAGGCAGAAGGCACTTATGCCACAGGTAATCAAAAAGCAGCAATAAGTGCAAATTCTGCATCTCCCCCTGCGCCAGCAATTGATCTGCCAGCAGCTTAGGCGGCGGGCGGAAAGTCTATATCTATACCAAATCTATACCAAAAGGCAGTTGTCGCTGTTACGATCGAGCTACACCGTTTAACGAAACTATGGCTAGTAAATCTCCCTTGCCTTTACTCTCAAACTTATACAAGCATCTACTGAACTCTCAAAAACTGTGCAAACCGTTACTGGTTGTAACAACAGTTATTTCTCTGAGCAGCTCAATTTTAATAGGGACTGTTGCCAACTCCTCGCGAGCAGTGGCTCAAGAAAGTGAGGGATGCTTCATGCGGAGCTCGTCAGGCCGAACCGTCAACCTCAGCCAATCAGTCTGCGGTTTTCTCCCCGAAGCATTGAATCCCACCACTTCGCCCGCGGCAAAGTCGGGAGTGTTTCAGGCAAAAATCAAACGCCGAGAGGCTAATATCCCGGTCATAGAAGTCACGTTTAACGGCAAACAAAAGTTCGAGATGATGGTAGATTCTGGAGCTAGTGGCACAGTAATTACACCAGCAATGGCTAAAGCCTTGGGCGTTGTTCTCCAGGGAACAGTGCAAGCACAAACTCCCAACGGAGTAGCTACTTTTCCCCTCGGTCGCCTGACTTCTATGGAAGCAGGTGGTCTGGCAGTTAACAATGTAGTTGTGGCCGTCTCGCCATCGCTAGATATCGGACTATTGGGTCACGACTTTTTTGGTAATAAAGATGTGACTATTAAGCAAGATGTCATTGAATTTCGATCGCGCTCTTAAAAAGAAGTTAGTGGTTAGTTGTTAGTTGCTACCAATAACAACTAATACCAAATCCGCGTTAAATATCCCGTTTATTTCTTAGTCCGCGAAGGCGGACTTTGTTTGTGTAGTAGCGGTTTCAACCGCCGAATCATAATGGGGATGGCAAACCAGGATTTGATATAAAAACTGTCAACTGTCAACTGTCAACTAACTGTCAACTGTCAACTGTCAACTGTCAACTGTCAACTAACTGTCAACTGTCAACTAACTGTCAACTGTCAACTAACAACTGTCAACTGTCAACTGACAACTGTCAACTGTCAACTGTCAACTGTCAACTGTCAACTAACAACTGTCAACTAACAACTGTCAACTGACTTCATTTCAAAAACTCAATCAACTGCTGCAACTTCAACCAAGATTCGCCGCTCAATAAAATGTCCTTAGCCAAACAAACTCCTGCTTCGTGGGAACCTAAAGGAATTGCACCTCCCACCTGAAGAGCCAAAGACGCATTCAAAGCTACAACATCCATTTGTGCTGGCGTACCTTTGCCTTGCAAAACGTTCCGCAAAATCTCGGCGTTTTCCTCAACATTTCCGCCTTTTAACGAGCCGATCGCACTTGGTGTCAATCCTACCTTTTGGGGGTCTAAAGTAGTGAGTTCGACTTTGCCATCAGACAAAACCGCCAAATCAGTCACATCACCCAACCCCGCCTCGTCCAACTTTTCTCTGCCGTGAACGACTATCGCCAAGTCAGTCCCCAACTCGCCCAAAGCTTGAGCAATAGTTGATACCAGACTAGGATCGAACACCCCGATTACCTGCCCTGTAGGGCGCAGAGGATTGACGAGCGGCCCTAAAAGGTTAAAAACAGTCCGTACCTTCAAAGTGCGCCGCAGCGACGCTACAGCCTTAAGTGCGGGATGCCACCCAGGGGCAAATAAGAAGGTGATGCCCACAGAGTCTACCGCAGCTCTCACCTTCGCGGGATCGGCGTTGAGGTTGACTCCGAGTGCTTCCAACACGTCAGCAGAACCGACTTTGCTTGATGCCGATCGATTTCCGTGTTTCGCGACTCGAACTTTGCCGGCGGCGGCCACAAAAGCTACAGCAGTGGAAATGTTAAACGTGGAAGCGCCGTCGCCGCCTGTGCCGCAAGTATCAATTAATTTGAGATTGGAAATTGAGGATTTGGGATTGAAAACGCTCTCCGACTCGCCTACAAGGGACTGAGAATGCAATACCTGAGCCATTCCTGCCAATTCTTGGGGAGAGATGCCTTTGGCTTGGAGAGCCGCTAAAATTGCTCCTGAGAGGACGGGGGGAATCGCTTCTGCGAGCCATCCCTGCATTAAGTTGGCTGCAGTGGGGCGTGAGAGAGATTGTCTGTCTAGTAGTTGTTGCAGGAGGGCTGGCCACACAGGAGAATCCGCCGTCTGGGTTGAAGCTGGGGATAACTCTGGCGTTGCTAGTAGAGGAGAATCTGTCATTTATTAGTTTCTAGTCAAATTTAGTCCGATCGAGCTTTGCGGCTAAACCGAGAATCGATCGGGATTTTACCAGACTTGCCGACCACATTTTGCGCGATCGGGCCCATATTTTTGCCCAAATGCCAGCACCGCTACAGAATTTTTCCGCCCGCAGCAGCAGAATATGAATTTTTTGATACAACAATTACCCTATTGTTGTGCCAACTTTACATATAAACCCCAGATCGTACAACTGCCAGCAGTCTGCTGTATTATCTATCAGCAATAATACTTAACAGTAACTCAGAGCAGCCAAAGACCGATAAAAGTTTCCGACAGGAGTTGTGGAGACCAAAAAATTTTAGACATTAGGAGAGTCCCAGATTCATCTGTGGAGTCAATTCTTTAATCTAAAATATAAAATCTCAAATCGACTGACAGCACGGACAGCGAGCGTTTAGCTCTTGCAGGCGGGTTAGTTGCCTCGGGTAAGAGTCGATCGTACTCTCACCCAAATCCTAAAAATAGGCTCTTGCGGTTGTAGAAGTCGCTGCCTTTTATTGTAACAACATCCTTGCTACTAACTTATTTTAGGGTATTCAACTGCTAATATATTCAGGGAGATTTCAAGGAGCAGGTTTTGCTCGAACACCTGCACCGCAGGCCGATCGATATGCCAATGCGATCGTGACAGCCAGTCAAGCCTCAAATAAATACCGGAGCAGCTAAACTTTCCGCAGCAACTATTAACAACTAACAGCCCAGTAGGACAGATGAATAAACACACTCATCTCCGGCTGCGACACACCATCTTTCAGCCTAAATAACGGCTCAAATTTAACAGGCGGTAGACCAAAATATTCAACTCACACACAAGAGCAGGGTATTCACAAGTGGGAAATCAAAAATTAGAAAATAAAGCGATAGAATGCCTGAATGTCGCGGAGGCACTGCACCAAATGGAAGCAAAATATTATAGTATGTTTGAAAATGCTGTGTCGGGCATTTTTCAAACAACCCAAGATGGTCGCTACATCAGCGCTAACCCAGCTTTAGCTCGCATCTACGGATATAATTCCGCCGCAGAATTGATGGGCAGTCTGACTGATATCAGCGATCAGCTTTACGTCAATCGCGATCGGCGTGATCAGTTTGTTTCTGCTTTGCAAGAAAAGGGCATCGTATCGGATTTTGAGTCGCAGATTTATCGGCGGGACGGAACAATAATTTGGATCGCTGAAAATGCGCGGGCTGTCTGCGATGAAGCAGGGAAATTGCTCTACTACGAAGGTTTTGTAGAAGATATTACCCAGCGCAAGCAAGCAGAATCGGGACTTCGAGAAAGCGAAGAACGCCTGCGCTTAATAATTGAAGGCGTTAAGGATTATGCTATATTTATGTTAGATCCTGATGGGTATGTAGCTAGCTGGAATTCTGGTGCAGAACGCATTTTGGGATACAGATCTCATGAAATAGTCGGCAATAATTCGGAGTGTTTTTTCACTAAAGAAGATCTTGAAATTGGCAAGCCCCAAGAAAAATTAATCAGGGCAGTGGCAGAAGGTCGATACGAAAATGAAGGCTGGCGGCTTCGCAAAGACGGATCGCGATTTTGGGCGAATATTATTGTTACTCCTTTGCGCGATGAAAGGGGAAAGTTGCAGGGCTTTTCTCAAGTAATGCAGGATATTACTGAGCAAAAGCAGGCGGCTGAGGAAAAGATGCAGTTGATTGCTTCTTTGCAGGCGTCGGAAAAAAAGTTTCGCACTTTGTACGAATCGACGACTGATGCGGTAATGCTGCTAGACGAAGAGGGTTTTTTGGATTGCAATCCGGCTACTTTAAAGTTATTTGGATGCAGCACTGAGTCGGAGTTTTGCGGCAAGCATCCTTCGGAGTTCAGCCCGCCTTTGCAACCGGACGGACAAGATTCTATGAGTCTTTATCAAGAGCGAATTAATACGGCTCTGCGATCGGGGAATTGCCGTTTTGACTGGCGGCACTGCCGTTTGGATGGTTCTGAGTTTCCGGCGGAAGTGCTGCTAACTTCTATGGATATCGGTGGCAAAATAGGGCTGCAAGGCGTGGTGCGCGATATCACTTATCGGGTGCAGGCTGAGGAAGCCCTGAAGCAGGCTAATGAGGTATTGGAATGCCGGGTTAAAGAGCGGACAAGTCAGTTGGAAGAGGCTATTAAAAAGTTGAGTTTATCGGAAGAAAAGTTTTCTAAAGCTTTTAGATCTAGTCCAGATCCGATGATTATTACTACTTTTGCTGAGGGTCGTTTTATTGAAGTTAATGATAGTTTTTTGTCGATGACTGGTTACGATTTAGAAGAAACGACCTGGAATACAGTACCGGGGTTAAATATTTGGGTAAGGCCTCAAGACAGACTTAATTTTAGACAAAGTTTGCACGAACAAGGTGTTGTTCGCAATCAGGAATGCGAGTTTCGCATGAAGTCTGGATCGGTGGTGGTGTGTTTGCTGTCAGCAGAGTTGATTAATTTGGACGGCGAACTCTGTATGCTGGCGGTGATGACGGATATTACCGATCGCAAACACGCCGAAGAAGCCCTACGGGAAAGTCAGCGGGCCTTGGCGACGCTGATGAGCAATTTGCCGGGAATGGCCTACCGTTTTCGCAACGATGCCGATCGCAGTATGGAGTTTGTCAGCGAAGGTTGCTATCAGTTAGCCGGCTATTCTCCTGAAGAATTTATCGGCACTCGGGAAGTTTCTATATCGGAATTGACTCACCCGGATGATCGCGATAATTTGTGGAATGCCGTGCAAGTTGCTTTGCAAGAAAATCGACCCTATCAGCTAAATTACCGAATTACTTCTAAAAACGGCGAATTAAAATGGGTTTGGGAGCAAGGTTTGGGAGTGTTTTCCAACTCGGGAGAATTGATAGCTTTGGAAGGGTTAATTACTGATATTTCCGAGCAGAAACGCAGTGAAGAAGCTTTGCTGCGATCGCAAACAGAGTTAACCCAACAAAAACTTCAGCTCGAAAATACTTTGCACGAATTGCAGCAAACTCAAGCGGTATTGATTCACACTGAGAAAATGTCTACACTCGGTCAAATGGTAGCTGGTGTTGCTCACGAAATTAACAATCCCGTTAGCAGCGTCTGCGGCAATCTCGTCCACGTCGGCCACTACACGGAAGATTTGCTGAATTTGCTCGATATGTACCAGCAGCAATGCCCGCAGCCGCCGGCAGCAATTCAAAATAAAATTAAGGATATCGAATTAGAGTTTCTGCTAGAAGATTTGCCGAAAGCGATGTCTTCGATGCAGGTTGGGGCCGATCGCATTCGGGAAATCGTGCGATCACTCAGAAATTTCTCCCGCAAAGATGATTCTCAAATGAGCAAAGTTAACCTGCACGAAGGGATTGAAGGAACGCTGCTGATCCTGCAAAGCCGCCTGAAAGCCAGAGGCAACTATCCCGAAATTGCGGTAATTAAGGACTATGGAAATTTGCCTTTGGTTGAGTGTTATGCCGGGAAAGTCAATCAGGTATTTATGAATTTGATCGGAAATGCGATCGACGCGATCGAGGAATACAACGAAGGACGTTCAGTTGCCGAAGTCAAAGCTAACCGCAGCAAGATTAAAATTAGGACAGAAGTCCAAAACTCCAATGCTGTAATTAGGATTTCTGACAACGGCCCCGGTATGCCAGAAGAAGTTTCCCAGCAGTTATTCGAGGCTTTTTTTACCACCAAACCCGCCGACAAAGGCACCGGTTTAGGCTTGTCAATTTCCTACAAAGTTGTCCAAGAACACGGTGGCAAACTGAGCTGCGTGTCTGCACTCGGCCTCGGAGCCGAGTTTATCATAGAATTGCCGATCGAACAAATTAGTCAGTAGTCAGTAGTCAGTAGTCAGTAGTCAGTAGTCATTAGTCATTAGTCAGCAGTCAGCAGTCAGTAGTCATTGGTTATTACTAAAAATCACCAACTAACAACTGACAACTGTCAACTACCAACTGACAACTGTCAACTGTCAACTGTCAACTGTCAACTAACTATTGACACCTTTCCCAATAAATTCGAGCCACCTTATCCCCCGGATTTTGCCGCAAACAATCCGCAAAAAGTCCCGCAGCTTCCCTAAAACTATTCATATTGTACAAAGACAAAGCCTCACTAAATAGTTGCAGAGTCGCTAACTTCCCCGCTTTAACTTCCGGCCAATCCGCATCAAAAACTTCATAAACAGTCACCCATTCAGACTTCCCCTTAACCTGAACCTTATCAATTACCCGAATTGCATAATCACCCGGATTTGTCAAGCGATCGAATGTCTGCTGAGTAATTAACAGCGACACCCCATAATTTTTCGTCAAACTTTCAATCCGAGAAGCCAAATTAACCGCATCGCTAATCACAGTACCGTCCATCCGGCTTTTTCCGCCCACTATACCCAGAATCAAAGAACCAGTATTGATTCCCACCCCAATCTGAACCGGCACATAACCCAGAGAAGCGCGAGCTCGATTGTATTCAGCAAGAGTATGCAGCATCGCAATTCCCGCTTTCACCGCATCATCCGCGCCCTCGCTGAACAAAGCCATAATTGCATCGCCAATATATTTATCAATAAACCCCTGATTTTCCACAATCAGCGGTTCCATTCGACTCAGATAAGAATTGATAAATTTGAAATTTTCTTCCGGTGTCATTTGTTCCGAAAGAGTAGTGAAATCGCGGATGTCAGAAAACAAAACTGACATTTCCAACTCTACCGCTTCTCCCAATTTAATATCAACAATACTGTCACATCCCAAGAAAGCTAAAAACTCATTGGGTACAAAGCGACTTGTCGCCTCCGCAATTTCTAATTCTGCCTCCAGTGAAATTTCCAAATTGCAATTGACCTCAAAGAGATCCTCAATGAACTTTTTGCGCTCTGCCTCAGCTTCTTTGCGTTCCGTGATATCTTGAAGAGTGTTGATAGCATAAACAATATTGCCTTGTTGATCGTAGATGGGAGTAGCAAAGATTTCTAGGGGAATAACCTTGTCACCTTGATGAACTTCTGCATCGTCAGCCGTAGCACTTTCTCCCTTCAACGCGCGCACGCTGGGCAAATTCTGTGTAGGATACTTTTGATTTGTGCCTGCTTGATAGAGTTGATAAACCTCTAACAATTGCTTGGAACTCGTATTCGGCACAACTCCTTGACCAAATATCTCTTTTGCTTTCCGATTGATGTAGTAAGGTTTGCCGTCCGCATCCAGCACACCCACGCCAAGCGGCATTGCTTCCAAAAACTGTGTCAAGCGATTTTCGCTTTCATGGAGTTTAGCAATCAGTGCCGTTTGCTGGCTGTTTAACTCGGCTAACTCCTGATTCATTTGCTGAAGTTGGGCGTTTTGTTCGCTCAGTTGTTTATCTTGAAGATAACTATTTAGCGCTTCTCTAACCGTCAATTTCAAGTCTTCAGCTTGCCAAGGTTTGGTAATATAACGATATAAGTTTGCAGAGTTGATAGCATTGGCTATCGCCCCAATATCTGCTTGTCCTGTCAGCATAATTTTTATAGTTTTAGGCGATAGTATATGGACTTGTTTTAATAGTTCATCTCCCTTCATTTCCGGCATGATATGATCGGAAATAATTAACGGTACTTCATACCCATCTGACAATAATTCTTCAAGCAACTCTAATGCTTCTTCCCCACCCTCGGCAATTTCGATGAGATAAGCATTACCAACAGCCTCTTGAAGTTCTGCTTTGAGGCTCTTGAGTACAGTGTTGTCATCATCTACACAGATAATTACCTGTTGTTTCATAATTGAGATAAACCAGATTTAATAGTTTCCAGTAATTCAGGTTCCGACCAAGGTTTAGATAAGCAGCAGTGGAGATTTGCGAATTCTTTGGCTCGGCGAATAGCTGCTTCGTCAGCTTGACCTGTGAGCATAATTTTAACAACTTTAGGGAATTTTTCATGGATGCGAATCAGTAACTCGTCTCCCTTCATACCGGGCATTAACCAATCAGAGATGATCACCACAATACTCACATCGTCTTCAGCTAATTCTTGAATTAAATCTAAAGCTTCATCACCATCCTCTGCGGCTTCATAGATATAATTATTACCAAATGATGCTGATAGTTGAGTCCTGAGACTGTCTAACACCATTCTTTCATCGTCAACGCACAAAATAACTGGTTTAGACATCTATTTTTTCTCCTTTTTAATTGTTATTAGTAGCAAAAGTAGCAAAAGTAGTAAAGTGTATTAGTAGACCCCATCTTATCTTAAGATGTCACAAGTCAACGGCTCGCCAAATCCTCTTCCCCTCCCCAGTAGTCGAAACCAAGCAATTTATCTGCGTAGCAGCTTAGCTGAGCATAACGCATCGTACTGCTGTTTTACATCCGTTTCCTGTTGAATCGGAGTTGGGGGCCTCAAAACGCTTTAACTTTTGAAATCAATCCTCTCTATGGGGTAGATGGCAGCTTACGCGGAACCAAGCAAAATCCGACCGACTTACTGCCTTATATCGTTTGCGAGATCCTTGACCTGCTTATACAGTGATCATTGGCAGGAAAACATTAAATGTAGTTTTGCCCGGAATTGATTCCACTTCAATTTTTCCCTGATGCTTGTCAACAATCTTCTTCACAATATCTAGTCCCAATCCGCTGCCTTCTCCTGCGGGCTTAGTAGTAAAAAACGGGTCAAATATTTTCCCTTTTATCTCTTCTGATATCCCTTTGCCGCTGTCGCTAATGCTAATCTTAGCCTGGTCATCTTGAGCCGTTAACTCAATTGTTAACGTACCTCGATAATCCATTGCTTGCAAAGCATTGTGAATTAAATTCGTCCAAACTTGATTTAGTTCGTCGGGATAGCACAGTATCGGCGGGATGTCGGCATAGTTTTTGATGACCTCAACTCCCTGTTTGAGTAGATTTTGATACAGGGTTAAGATAGTTTCAATGCCTTCTGTAATGCTGGCTACTATTTTTTCGCCAGACTGTTCGTAGCGGGCATAAGTTTTTAAGGCAAAAACTACTTTTGATGCTCTGTCTGTGGCTGTGTTGATAGTAGCGAGGCCTCTTTTTAATTCGGAAAGTTTGTAGGCGATTTCTAGGAGATGTAAACTATCGGCCCTTTGCAACAAAGGGACAAAGGTATCAATTTCATTATAAACGCCCATGATCACTAGGCGATCGGCTACGGTATCAGCACTATAAATCTCTAATTCTTCCAGTTGGCTTCTCAAAGCTCTCTTAAATTTGCGTTCTTCTTTGGTTGATAAGCTGGTTTCTTGTTGGAGGGAACGCTGGAGTAAATTCAAGAAATTATCTGCTTCTTCTGTCGAGAGAGATTGAAACAGTGCGGGCAATTGTTCTAGAGTTTGATTCAAAAACTTAGAAACATTGCCCGCAGAGGATCGAATCGCGCCCAGGGGAGTGTTAACTTCGTGAGCAACTCCAGCCACCAGTTGTCCTAACGCTGCCATTTTTTCTGATTGAATTAGTTCTGCTTGGGTAGCTTCTAGATAGCTTAAAGCTTGTGATAGTTCTTGGGTGCGTTCTGCGACTTTGGCTTCTAAGTTAGCATAGAGTTGGGCATTTTCTATGGAGATGGCCGCTTGAGAGGACAAGATGTTTAAGACTGCTAATCTGTCGGGAGTAAAGGCATTTGTTGTCAAATTGTTTTCGAGATACAGAATGCCGAGCGTTTTTCCTTGGTGTTGGATCGGCAGGCACAGAACAGACTTTGGTTGGTACTCAACAATATAAGAATCGTGGATATTTTGGCTTTCTTTCGGTACATTGTTGTAGAGCAAAGTTTCTTGAGTTCTGGCCGCATAGTTAATCAGACTTGTCGGAACTTGGCGGCTATTTTCGAGGGTAATAGATTGCAGGACTGTTGTTTCTGAAGTCTCGCTAGTTCCTAGAGCTTCAACTACTAAATTACCTCCTTTATGCAAAATCAGAGCGCCTTTGGAAGCTCCAGCATTCTCAATTGCCGTTTGCATCAAAGTTGAGAGCAGTTTTTCAAGCTGAATTTCCCCGGAGAGAGCTTGAGATGCTTTAATAACTGTTGCCAAGTCGAGAAATCCCGATCTTTCCAAACTGGTGGTCATTGACAGAGTGACATCAGTCATCGGGGAAAGTGTTCCGCCTGTCTGCAAGCTGGTTTTTTGGTTGAGAATCGGGGCGAGTAATTGAGGGTAACGTTTTTCTAAATCATCAACTTTTGCCTTGGCACCCCAGCGTGCGTAAGCGTAGTAAGCATCAGTGAGATAGACTTGGGCAATTTTTTCTTTACCCCATTCCAGATAGAATTTAGCAGCGAGTTCGTGGGCTAGTGCTTCTTCGTTGAGATATCCGTTTTCTTGGGCTAGGGCGATCGCGCGATCGTACATTTCCACCGCCTCCAGCCTTTCGCCGAGCACTCGATGCCTTTGGGCTTCTACCAGATAGAACTTGTGCAGGTAGTTCATCGGCGCGCTATCCGCCCATTTCTGCATCTTCTCCTGGTTAGTCGCGATATTGTCTAGGATTTGTTGTCGATCGGCTAACGGGCGATCGGCATATAACGCCAACTTAGCCAGAGAATCGTAAGTATAAAATATCGGTACCAACGGTGAAGCTACTCCTCCATCTAAATACTTTTCTGCCTCTCTAGAATTATCAACAGCTTCTTCATATTCTGAAAAAAGATAGCAAAGAATTAACTTATTCAAGTAAAAATAGTAACAAGATATTCGATAATTATCAGCAATATCGATCGGTAGGATTTGAGTTTCATCGCAAGCTGAACCGATTAAACGGCAAGGATTTTCCGCCATACCCATCAAGTTTAATACAACTTGATGGTGAACTTTATGCAATCGAACAATGCTATCCTGATTCATCTTGATCAGAGCATCCCTGTAAGTTTGCATCTCTTCTTCAACCCTTGACAGTTCGGCTGAACCGCTAAAGTATAAATGGTAGCAGTACCTCTGAGCCGCATAGCCAGCGTGTTCTAAATCTCCAGACTCTAGACCGCTAAAGTAAGAATCTAAAAATGGTTTTAACGTTTCCTTGATATGAACTTTCCAATGTTTTATAAATGCACTTGTGACAAAGAGCGTCATCGATTTTAGAGGCTTAGCGTCGATTTTTTCGAGCAGGTTTAGTGCCAATTCTCCGAACTGATATCCGGCATCCAATTCTCCCATAAATCCGCAGAGAATTAATCCGTAATTTGCATAAGCATGAGTATGAGGTGGCGCATTACCGTATGCAAGCGCTAACTCAATTTGCTTAAATGTCAGAAGGGGTAACAATTCTGGTGTCACCATATAAGCAGCAGGAAACATTTTTAAAAGGATGCGAGTAGCTGCGAGTTTTTGAGGATCTGTCATTCGCGGCAACTCAATTAAGTCTTCAATACGTTTCCCCTGCAAAGCTAATTGTGTCGCTGCATAGGCCAGCGGAATTTCGGTCGGCTTTGGTTCTTCGGGCAAATATATCCCCAGCAGATTGAGAATTTTTAATCCCAAATTTAAGGATTTTTTTAAATATTTTTGCGCGTTAAGAGCTTGCATTTTAACTTGATAAACTTTGATTTTATCCAAAATTGTTTGTGCCTGGTGGATGACAATTTCTGCCAATTGATCCATTAGCTCAAAATCACCGTTGAGGTACGCCGTCTCTGCTGCTGACTCGTACAGCCCTAATGTCATCTGGTAATGATGCTGCCAGCTATTGATATCTAAAAGTTCTAAACCTACAGTTAAATAGTTTTTGGCAGCCGCGTAAGCTGTTGAAGATTTGGCTTTATTGCCAGCAATTAAATTCAACTGGGCGAGTTCGTCACGCTGTGGGCGATCGATAATTAATGCCACCCCAAAATTTAACTGATTGACAATATCAAAAATATCCTCTTCCCATGCCTTTTCCGTCGGGGTGGCGCTGTCGTTTCCGCCCTTCCTTAATAACAGTTGCCCAATTTTGAGGTGAGTTGACTGTTTCTGAGATTCGGGAATTAAAGAATATGCTGCTTGCTGTACGCGATCGTGTAAAAATTTGTAGGGAACCGATAAATCAGATGTTTGTGCCACCTCTGATGATTCCGAATCCTGAAAGAACTTGTAAATTTCGCTGATGGGAATCACTAATCCCTCTTGCAGCGCCGGCCACAAATCATCCGCCGTTTCTATTTGAGATTTTTCGCGGACAACTGCCAGCGTTGCCAAGTCAAATTGGTTGCCAATACAAGCGGCTAGTTTCAAAACATCCTGGGTATTTACAGGCAACTTTTGCAATTGAATTGCCATAAATTCGACGACATCATCGTTCAAAGCTAGCGCCCTGACTTGGGCAATATCGCACTGCCAATAGCTGCGTTCAAAATCAAAGGTAATTAACCCATCGCCGTGTAGGGATTTGAGAAATTGAGTAGCAAAGAAAGGATTGCCTTGGGTTTTTATAAGCACCAGTTCTGTTAAAGGAACTGCTCTTTCTAATGGACAACTCATGGTATCGGCGATCAGGCGATTTAGGGAATGTTGATCTAGGGGTGCTAAAGTAATTTGATTGACTGTTGCTGAGTCTTTGCGAATTTCATCCAATGTCAGCATCAGTGGATGAGCAGCGAAAACTTCGTTATCCCGATAAGCCCCCATTAACAGCAAATAGCGGGTATCTGTCTCGCTTACCAACAACTGCATTAACTTCAAAGAAGCCGAATCTGCCCACTGCAAATCATCCAAGAAAATGACTAAAGGATGCTCTTGTGTGGCGAATACTCCGATAAACTTACCGAAGAGCAAATTAAAGCGATTTTTAGCGGCAATTCCCTCTAATTCTTGGACTTTTGGCTGCTTGCCGATCAGGTGTTCTAATTCTGGGATGACATCGATAATTACCTGGGCATTTTCACCCAAAAGTTTTAAGATTTTGGCTTGCCATTTCTGCACTTCTGCGGTACTTTCAGCGAGCAGTTGCCGCATCAGATTCTGGAAGGATTGTACCCAGGCAGAAAAGGGAATATCGCGCTTGAATTGGTCAAATTTCCCTTTGATGAAGTAACCGCGCGCTCCGACAATGGGTTTGTGTACTTCGTTGACGGCGGCGGTTTTGCCGATGCCGGAAAAGCCGGCGACTAGCATGATTTCGGTATTGCCTGCGCTGACGCGATCGAATGCTGCTAATAATGTGTTAACTTCGGTTTCTCTGCCGTAGAGTTTTTCGGGTATGGCGAAGCGATCGCAAATATCTCTAGCTGCCAAAGTAAACTGGCTAATCTTGCCTGTTTCTTGCCACTGTTGCCAACAGCTTTCCAAGTCATATCTGAGCCCAAAAGCATTTTGATAGCGCGCTTCGGGAGTTTTTGCCATCAATTTCACAATGATGTCATTCACTATTCCGGGGATGTTTGGGACGTGTTCGATTGGGGGAGTTGGAATCTTGGCAAGATGGGAGTGCACTAACTCCATCGCATCGGTAGATTTAAAGGGTAATTGTCCTGTTAGCAGTTCGTAAAATGTGACTCCCAGCGAGTAGAAATCGGTGCGGTAGTCGATACCTCGATTCATTCTCCCGGTTTGTTCGGGAGACATATAATTTAGCGTTCCTTCCAGAACGTTAGGGCTGATAATTTCTTGGTTTTCTCTGGGTAAAAGGGAAGAGATACTGAAGTCGCTGATTTTTATTTCTTTGGTGTTGGGATTAATTAGAATATTCTGAGGTTTGATATCTTTGTGAATAATTCGATTGCGATAGAGTCCTTCTAATATTTGGACTATTTGAATAGCTATTGGTAAAAAATCGGCGGTGCTTAGTTGGTGAAGGGCGGTATATTCGGCAAGAGAGATGCCGCCAAAATCTTCCATGACTAAAGCAAAACCGTTGCGGTAGTTGGAGAGTGCCAGGGGTTTGACAATTCCTGTCAGGTCAAGGTTTTTGGTAATTGTGTACTGATTCCTAAACTGTACGAGTTCGTTGAAAGTGGGATATTCGCTTTGGAGGATTTTGATGGCGACTGGTTTTTGGTCTGATTCGGAAAGGGCTAGGTAAACTTGGGTTCTGGTGCCGTTGTAAATGCGATCGAGGATGCGATACCCGGGAATTGTTAGTGAAGTGTCTGTCATGGGATTTTAGATTTTAGATTTTAGATTTTAGATTTTAGATTTTAGATTTTAGATTTTAGCTAAAACAATGTAAGTTTAAGACTAACTGTAGGGTGGGTCAGGGGGTGTTTGTTGAGTCGGTAGTCAAAACATTCTAACCTGACGCACCCTACTACAATAGACTCAACCCTGTTGGTCAGGTGCGTCGCTATCAGATTGTCGATATTTCTTTGGGAATTTTTGATGGCGACGCACCCCACGACTTGTGAATTTTAAGATTTTCGGCAAGGACTAAAGGATGTTCGGTGAAAGACAGACACACCGCAGCGTTCTAAAGCTAATTTATGCTTAGCTGTACCATATCCTTTGTTGTTTGTCAAGTCATATTCGGGATACTTGACGGCCATCCGCTGGATTAATTCATCGCGCCAAACCTTGGCCACAATGCTAGCAGCGGCAATCTGAATCGATCGCGAATCACCTTTAATCATCGTCTGCTGTTCGATCGCCAAATTAGGTATTCTTTGATTGCCGTCAACCAAACACAAATCCGGCGTGACATTCAACTTCAAAATCGCCCGTTTCATTGCCAACAAAGAAGCCTGCAAAATATTCAAACGATCGATCTCCCGCACCGAAGCCGCACCAATTTGACAGTCAACCGCCACAGCCCGGATTTTTACGGCTAACCGACTCCGGGCTGTGGCACTCAACTGCTTGCTGTCGCGAACCCCGCAACTTACTAATTCATCGAGAACCTCGTCGGGCAAAATGCAGGCCGCAGCCACCACCGGCCCGAACAAAGCTCCTCTTCCTACTTCATCTACACCTGCAATTATTCGAGGGAGAGAGGGAGATGGGGAGAGGGGGAGAGAGGGAGAGGG
>JARCMA010000136.1 GCA_030248405.1 Microcoleus sp. MP8IB2.171 | reverse complement strand
GGATAAATGCGGGGGCTTGAGGATTTGAGATTTGAGATTTTGGATTGATTCCACGGATAAATCCGGGGGCTTGTACCATCAAGAAATTCTTGGTCAGGAAGAATCAGAAGTAGATAATCTTCTCCGAGGAAGGAAGTAAGATGTTTAAGCATCTTATCGGAAAAATCTGCGATCGAGGATATGCCGAAAAAGCCCGTTCCGCGACCTGAAGATGAAGAGCCGCATTTGAAGAAGCTCAGGGAAGAACTGGGCATGAGTCAGGAAGATTTGGCGCGAGAGCTTGGCGTTTCGTCGCAAACCATCAGTCGTTGGGAGTTGGGGAAGAACGTACCCACGTTCACCGTCAAGCAGATGAAAGCTTTGGAGAAATTGCTGGCTAGCATCGGGAGGTCGATCGGCGACTTGCCAGACAATCTGTGATCGAAACCATTCAACAAGCCCACGGATAAATCCGTGGATCACTTTTTCCAATCTAAAATCTAAAATCTAAAATCTAAAATTACTCGATCGCGCCCTCCGTCTTTAGCTTGATAAAGCGCGCGGTCTGCCGCTGCAATCAAGTTTTTTTGAGAAGTTCCCGGTAGAGGAACCGTACTCGCTACCCCCAAACTTAGCGTCACGAGAGAACACGCCTCCGAATTAACGTGTTCGATTTCTAGTTCTTTGATCCACACTCGAATTTTCTCTGCAATCCAGACAGCTATTTCAGGTGAAGTCCGAGGCAAAATCACTGCAAATTCTTCGCCTCCGTAACGGGCTACCAGAGTCTCGCCCGACACTTCTCCTGTTGAGTAATTTACAGATTCCAAAATAGCTTGGGCTACCTGCTGCAAGCAAGCATCTCCCGCCTGATGTCCGTAAGTATCGTTGTATTTCTTAAAAAAGTCAACATCGCATAAAATTAAAGATATTTCTGCTGCTGCTTCTCCCAATTCTCGCCATTTTTTCTCTAAGTATTCATTAAAACAGTGACGGTTGGCAACCTGAGTTAATCCATCTAAGTTGGCAAGGCGATACAATTCTGAATTAGCTGCTTTTAATTGAGAATTAGCTGCTTCTAGCTCGGATTGTGTGACCGATAAATTGTAATACAGTTCCCTAATATACCCAGTAGCTTGTTGGTGAATTTGGGATAAAGCTACCAATACTTGATGCACGTCTAAAAGTCGGTAAACTTGAGGTTCTAACTGCACAACAATCGGCTCGTAAAGCAGTTCTGGCTGCCGCTGCATGGCTCGCTGAGCTGCCACGACAATTAAGGCTACTCCTGGTAAAATCAAAATATCAGTTTGAGCTATTTGATACAAAGCCATAATTGGTCGGCCAGCAAATGTATCTACTCCGTAAGGGCGGCTCATGCGTTCCATAAATCGCCTGCGCGATATCATCCCTAAAAATTCGCCATTTACGGTCAAAATAACTCCCGGAAGCAGCGGCTGAGCTTGAAAAAACCGAGCTACTTCTTTGGCTAGGGATGAAGCTTCAACTTGAAAATTGAATACAGCCAGCTCCTTAAGAGTAGACTCTAAGGATAAATTTTCTGGTGGTTTTTCCGGCGAGTTAGATGGCGCGATAAATTCAACAGACACAGCGCAGATCCGAATAAATAATAAAGAAGCAACAAAGCTGGTGTCAGATATTAACTTATACTAACATTTATTTATGAGCAGTCGCTGTATTCTTGACTACACTGTTTATGTAAAGGGATAACCTGCTGCGTTAGCTTCTGCCTTGCCTGCATTGCCTTGCATTGATTCATCCTCACTCAATTAGAGAGCTATTGAATTATTATTCATTTTTTTACTGTTGGCTTTTTGCGTCGTAAAAAAATCGGTTTCTGCGCCAGTCTTCAACTTATTCACGGCGCCAACAAACTCAAGAAACATGGTTGTTAAACAGGGGTCGAGGCTGTAACAAGGTTTTGCGTAAAAAAACGTGGTTTCTGCCACTGTTTTCAACTCAAAACTCAAAACTCAACATTCCCTCACCACCCCCACGTTCCTGGGCCTCCCTTAAACGGGCCGACAATATCTTTGGTAATCCAGCCACCGTAAAAATCCCCTGGTTGAGATTGGACTAATTCCCCGTCCACATAACAGGCATCCATCTGGCTCGGATAAAAAGCCACATAATCTTTAATAGCTGCAAAAACCTGATTAGGATTGGGATAAAACCAAGCAGCATTTACTACTTCTTTCGACTCTATCGTCAAAGTGTAATAACCGGCTTGTCCCTTCCACTCGCACCAAGAACCTCGTGAAGTTTTGTGCAAATATTGCATTTGGATGTCCTCGGGGGAGATATAGTAGGCAGGAGGGTGAGTTGTCTCCAATACCCGCTGAGGGCGGCGCGTGTCGGCGATCGTCACTCCATTAAAAATTATCTGTACGTGTTTGGTCGATTCCTCAAGCCGAGGGGGACGTGGGTAATCCCAAACAGACTCTTGACCAGGGCCGGGCTCTATTCGATCGAAGTTCATTTGCACCATCTCCCCTGCAAAAAAAAACAATTAGCGACTTAACATTACAATTTAATGTACCCTTAATCGAGTCGCTGCTTCAGAGCAAACCAGCTTTTCTCAACTCTTCGTAATATGAGTATTCGCGGTATAGATGTTTCCGACTACCAGCCCAATGTCAATTGGCCAGCAGTTGCCCGGGATGGTATTGCCTTTGCTTTTGTCAAATCGACGGAGGGTGCAACGTTAGTTGCCCAAACTTTCGCCCGCAATTGGGCGGCGATGAAAGCGGCGGGGATTCAACGCGGTGCTTACCACTTTTTTCGACCTGCAAGCAGCGTTCAAGAACAAATAGATTTGTTCTTGAAAACTGTAAAACTCGAACCGGGGGATTTGCCGCCAGTCTTGGATATGGAAACTACAGGCGGTTTGACTGTGGATCAATTTTGCGATCGAGCCGCAATTTGGCTAGAAGCAGTCGAAAAAGCCACCTTGATGCGGCCGATTATCTACACTTACCCCGGTTTCTGGGACAACTTGGGGACAAAACGGTTTGCCGATTACCCACTGTGGATTGCTCACTATACCAGTGCTGAGGAACCTTGGGTGCCCGGCGGCTGGAAAACTTGGACTTTTTGGCAGTACAGCGACACCGGCAGCGTGTCCGGCATCTCGGGCAATGTAGACACCAATATTTTTGAAAGCGTCCGAGAAGGCGCCGTAAGTTATAAAGTTGCAGACATCCAGAAGGAATTAAGAATTAAAGGTTTTTATCAAGGCGCGATGGATGGTAAATTTGGAGCAACCACCACAGCGGCGCTCATCTCGTTTCAGAAATCTCAAGGTCTCAATCCAGACGGCATTGCAAGCCTCAAAACCTGGGCCGCTTTGATGCGAAAATCTCCCAAAGTAGTTGTCCCCCCCCTCCAGCGCCGACACCCGTTCCGCAGCCGACTCCCGCTCCGACTCCCACTCCCATATCAGGCGTGCGACTGACTCAGGTATTCTCGTCTTATCAAGCTAGCGCTAGCCAAGATACATCCTTAATTTGGCTGCAAAGTCAGGTTTCTACCTCTGTTTTAGGGGAATTTGCTCAAAAATGGCGGGCAACTGCTTTACCTCAAGATAGTAATTTGCGATTGATAGATGTGGGCAAATTTTATCGCGGTTTAGCACAACAAGACCAAGCTTTAGATTGGCTGCAAAAACAAATTTCTCCGGCTATTATTGCCGAGTTTGCCCAAAAGTGGCGCTCTCAATCTACTGTCACTAATTCTCCGATTCGACTGATAGATGCGTGCAAATTTTATCGGGCCGCACCCCAGCAAAACCAGGCTTTAGATTGGCTGGAAGGGCGAATTTCGCCGACCATTCTATCGGAGTTTTTTCGCAGGTGGCAGAATGCCAATCGATTATAGATTATAGATTTTAGATCTTAGATTGACTCTACAGATGAATCTTGCGATTTGAGATTGATTTTAGATGGCAAATCTACTCTAAAGAGGGAGCATCTCATATTTGTAAAAACACTTCTTCTGGCTCCTTCCTTCTGGCTCCTTCCTTCTGGCTCCTTCCTTCTTCCTCCTGCCTCCTGTCTCCGGCCTCCAATTTCTAGCTTGGCTGAAAAAGTGAGATGCTACCTCTAAAGATGAGTCTGGGGGCGATCGATTTGAGATGTGAGCTTTTTAATTGGAGATTGACTCCACACATGAATCTGGGGTTGAAAGGCTTTATAATGGAAAGGCTGGCAAATCTTGCTATTTGAGATTTGAGATTGACTCCCCATCAAAATTCGTCAAATCCTCTCCCTCTGTGCCTGCATCCCCATCTGACTCTCGAACCTAACAGACAATCTCTCGCTTAGCTACAGCTTACTCCCATCTTTGACGCCAAGAGAATTATCTGATAAAGTTATAGCGACTATCAAGGTTTTTTAATCTTATTGGGAAAAATCCAGGGCCGTGCCGAGTTTGTAAGCTGCGCCGAAAATAGCGCCTGCACTCCAATTACCCGCGATCGAACATTTAAAACTAAGCGGGCAGCCTGTAACAATTATATCTATGGAAATCCCCTTTAACATCACCCTGTTGATGGTCATGACCGTCATCTGTGGCATCAGCGCTCAAGTTCTCGCCGCTTATCTGAAAGTTCCGGCGATCGTATTTTTGCTGCTGTTCGGCATTTTAGCAGGCCCGGATTGCTTGGGAATCCTGCATCCGAGTCTGTTGGGAAACGGCTTGGAAGTTATGGTATCCCTTTGCGTAGCCTTAATTTTGTTTGAAGGCGGCTTGAATTTAGAATTGCGAGACTTGGGCAAAGTTTCTGGAAGCATCCGCAATTTAGTTACTTTCGGCACTTTGATTACGCTAATTGGTGGCGGAATGGCGGCGCACTGGCTGGGGGAATTTCCCTGGCCGATCGCCTTTCTGTATGCTTCTCTAGTAGTCGTCACAGGCCCGACAGTCATCGGCCCTTTGCTCAAACAAGTATCCGTTGACAAAAAAGTCGCCGCCTTGCTAGAAGGCGAAGGTGTTTTAGTCGATCCCGTTGGGGCAATTCTGGCAGTATTGGTATTGAACGTGGTTTTAAACGGCAATACCGACTTGCTGATTTTGTTCAGAGATTTAATCGTGCGGCTGGGTATTGGCACAGTTATCGGAGTTACCGGAGGTTGGCTGCTGGGACTGATTCTCAAGCGAGCGAAATTCTTGTCAGAAGACCTAAAAAATTTAGTAGTTTTAGCCGGTTTGTGGGGATTATTCGGCCTATCAGAAGAAATCCGCAGCGAATCAGGACTAATGGCAAGTGTGCTGTCAGGTATCGTCCTCAGAGCCGCTGCTGTCCCGGAAGAAAGGCTGCTGAGGAGGTTTAAAGGTCAGCTCACAATCCTGGCTATATCCGTACTGTTCGTGCTGCTGGCGGCAGATTTATCCCTCGCTAGTGTGGTCGCCCTCGGTTGGGGAAGTTTGTTTACAGTTTTAGCTTTAATGTGGATAGTGAGGCCGATTAACATTTGGGTTTGCACCATCAACAGCGGGCTAAACTGGAGGCAAAAATTATTTGCTTCTTGGGTAGCGCCGAGGGGAATTATTTCAGCTTCGATCGCATCTTTATTTGCAATTTTGCTCACCCAGCGAGGAATCAACGGCGGCGACTCAATTAAAGCCTTAGTTTTCCTAACAATTATTATGACAGTTTTCGTCCAGGGGCTGACAGCCGGATGGATAGCTCAACTGTTGGGTGTCACCTCAAAATCAGCAACCGGTGCAGCAATTGTGGGGTCAAATCCTTTGAGCAGATTAATTGCTCGCTTATTTCAAGAACGCGGAGAATCGGTGGCAATTATCGACACCAACCCGGAAGCTTGCCAACAAGCAGAAAAAGAAGGTTTGCGAGTGTTCTTAAGCAGTGCTCTGGATCACAGCATTTTAGAAGAAGCCGGACTTGATTCGATGGGAACTTTTTTGGCAATGACTAACAACGGTGAAGTAAACTTAGTGTTAGCTCAACGAGCAGCCGAGGAATTTGCACCGCCGAGGGTTTTGGCAATGTTTCCCAAAGATCCGCAGGGAGATGCGCCTGCAAATCAGAATAAAATCAATCAAGCCTTTGTCTCCGATTTGCCGCTGAAGGATTGGAACGAATATTTGACCGACGGCGAAGTAAAATTGGGAGAAACCGAGTTAAAAAGCGAGGGATTGAAGTTTCAGATTGCTCACTTGGAAGCTTTGGTGCAAGGCGGGGAATTAGCGCCGCTGCTAGTGGAAAGACAGGGATACTTGCAAGTAGTTTCGGCCGCTCAAATTTGGGAAGCGGGCGATCGAATTATTTATTTGCTGCACGATCCGACACCGAAATTGTTGAAAAGATTGTCGGGTTCCTCCCAGTCTCGCTTGACTTTGGAAAAGCATCAGGTAGTTGAAGAAGTGCCGATTCCTTCTCCGGTTTTAGAGCCGGTTTTGGAGGAAGCTAAAATCGAGAAGGAAGCAGAAGTTTTGCAGCCGCCAGTTTCGCGTTAGGCCTTAATTGGAATGATTTAACTCTTCTAGGACGTAGAGGGAGACAAGAGAGAGATGAATAATTCCGATGCTAACGAATTTGATATAAGTCCTGAAAAACTTACTCTGCCTCCCCAATTAAAGTAAATGCCGCCCAATTTCGCGGCTGGGGATGAGTTTTCATCGTGGTTAACATTGCTTGCCGCAATGCCTGT
>JARCMA010000135.1 GCA_030248405.1 Microcoleus sp. MP8IB2.171 | reverse complement strand
TGTCACAAATGACCTCGCACTCTTCATCCATATTTGCTGGTTGGCTGTTGCCAGTTTCATCGGGCGGCGAAGCTACTTCCTGCTGTCTCCGCTGCCATAACAGGAAATCAGCAAAGTTGAGAAGTTCTTGCAGTTCAATTTCAGAGAAATTTTTCAGTTTTTCAACAATTTTTTCTTTGAGAGGTATCACGGCTATTTTTTTCCTTGATTAAGACGACCGCTAGATTCAGTTTAACACGAGGCAAGAGCATGAAGTGAAGCTATCCCGTAGGGAATCGCCCTCACACCTCATTCTGATTATTCTCTTTTTCAACTTCCTCAAAATTAACTTGTTCGTAAACCTCAGATAGAGGAACTTCAACCTCGAAGGAATTGAACACTAATGCGGTATCTTCCTCGTCATACTCGGAATACAACCATCTTTTATTCTCCATTTTAGAATACTGCTCAACATTGATTTTGGTTTGGTCGATCAAAATGTATTCTCGCAAAGTAGGAATACTTTTGTAAAATGTAAACTTCTCACCTCGATCGTAATTTTTAGTAGACTTTGATAAAACTTCCACAATCACTTGAGGATTAGTAATCATGTCTGTGCGATTTTTGTGGTACTCAGGTTCCCCAAAAATTACCATTACGTCGGGATAAGTATAAAGTCGCACTTTTGGTACCCACAGACGCACGTCACCGATGAAAATGCGATAATTCTGTTTTTTGAGAGCAAGAGTCAAAGCAATGTACAAATTGCCAGCAATTTGATTGTGATTGGTAGATCCGCCTGTCATAGGAGTAATTTTTCCGTCCAGATATTCGCTTTTATCTTCGGCTGTTTCTTCCAGTGCTAAATATTGCTCTTCTGTGAAGTAATGTTGCTCCGTTGTTGGCAAAGTGGTTGTCATTAAGATATTCTCCCACCAGGATGTTGAACAAATACTTTGATTAGTACGCGCGGCGAAGCTATCCCGTAGGGAATCGCCCTTTTAGATAATAACCCATATTCCCAACAATCGGTATAGAGAGGCGATCGCCCGCCAGGAAAATTGCTACACTAAAATTAGTCGATCGCACTTTCAGACAGTCTTATTCTTCCGCGCTCTCTTCTGGCTCATTTTCCGCCTCAAAATCCACCTTCTCATACATATCTGCCAGCGGCACTTCAACTTGAAAAAAATTAAAAACTAGCGCTGTATCTTCTTCATCGTACTGACTGTACGACCACCGCTTGTTTGCCAACTTGCAATACTGCTCTACATAAATTCGCGATTGGTCAATTAGAATATACTCTTGAAAGGGCAGCGTTTGATAAAACTGAAATTTATCGCTGCGATCGTAACTTTTGGTAAATTTCGATAAAACTTCAATAATAACTTGAGGATTTATTACCGTATCTTTGCGATTGTTGTAATACTCAGGTTTACCCGGAATTACCATCACATCGGGATAAGTATAAATTCGCTTTTTCGTCATCCACAGACGCACGTCACCCATGAAAACATTATAATCAAGTCCCTTAAGAGCAAGACGTAATGCTATACTCATATTCAGAGAAATGTGATTGTGATTTGTACTTGCACCTGTCATGGGAATAATTAGTCCGTCGCAATATTCACTTTTGTACTCTGCTGTTTCTTCCAGAGCTAGATATTCTTCTGGAGTAAAGTAGCGCTGTGATGTTTGCTGTTCTGTTACTTGTAGAGTAGCTGTCACGGTTTTTTACCCAACTCAATTCATATCTTGCGTCCAGTTTAGCATTGCTCGAAAGGGCGATCGCCCTTTTGATATCAAGGGCGATTCCCTACGGGATAGCTTCGCTTCACGCACTTCAACAACTCGCAACCAAAATTAATCGATCGGATCGAAAATTACCGTCAATCGAGCAGCCGGAAGCAGTTGTTTGAGAACTCGCAAATGACCGTCTGCATCAGACCAACTGCAAAACCGACCCACAACTGTCCTTTGCAGGTTCGGAAGCAAACGAACCACAATCCACGGTCTGAGACGTTTCTCATACGGCATAATAGGTGTATCTCCTTTGTTAATTGGAGCCATAGCCAGTCCTTGCTTTTCCACGGCGGGGGACTGGCTTTTGACTTTGCACCTGTGGTGTGCTGTACAAATTATTGCACAAAAGGCCCTCATTGGTAGCAAAAAATTACTAAAATAGCGTTATCGCACCACGTTCGGCGTAAACTTGTATGATTGGGAGCGTTAGCACAAGGCAAATATTGACAGTGAGCAAGCGCGTTCACATAACACTCCCCGACTACATATATGAATCCTTAGAGCTGTGGGCAGATCGGCAAGGTAGACCCACAGCTAGCTTGATAGCTTTTATCGTTGAAACAGCGGTGTTGGAAGCCCAAAAAAAAGGAGAAATACCCCCTTCCAAGCCTAAAAGCGACACGTAAAGAGTTCCCTCGTGGGTGACTGGTGCGTGTCGCCCGATCGCACTTATGGGACTTACGCACGGGTAGTCAGAAACTAGGTTTTTTGGCTCAGAAGACGCGTTACAGCGGCATAAACAGCCAAAAACCCGGTTATGAAGGTTTTGATGTCCAGGACTAACTTATGGAAATTGATGAAAATTAGCATCCGCGCCCGCAGTTGGCGCACAATATTTAAAATAATTCTCTGCTTTGTCCTCGCGATCGCATGTTAGTACATAAGTCCTCTCAGCAATCGAAAGTGCCAGTTTTTTAATTGTCCGTCGGCTAGTCAGTTGCAGGGAAACTCACAAAAAAATATCATTCTCAGTAACGAGCTTTCGACTATACATTCAATCCTATTATGGGGCGGGCTTCTAGCCTGCCCCTAAAAGCTTATTGAGAATAGTGTCCGATCTCAGGGGAAACGGAAATTGCATCCAAGGATTTCCTCATTGAGGCCAATTGTGAAAACTGTACTGTTCGATCGCCCTAATCAATCCAACTTACCTAGATTAGACGCATCAACATATTTTAAAGGAATGACTTATGAACTTCACAGCAAGACTCACACAAACCAGCTTACTCGGTTTAATGCTATTTGCCAGCAATCCAGCGGCAACCTTTGCTCTAGGACAATCGAACACAAGCACTGCACCAACAGCGTCTCGCACTCAGTCTCCGATTGAAACCATACAAATAGCTCATGTATCCAGTCCCCAAAAACTGGTGAGGGATTTTTGTGTTCGCAAAAGACAGAAAGTGGAAAACTATTTCGAGACCAGCAACTTTCGGATTTATCTGTGCTACAACCACGCCAATCAACTATATTACTACGGCGTTAAAAAGAGTAACGGCAGCACGATCGCCCTGCGTGCTCGTACTGAAGAGGGGACTGGTTACGTGGCAAAAAATGGCACCTACGATTACATCGTTACAGGAGCTAGCCTTAGTATTTATAACAAAGGCAAACGCATTCTCCAACAACGAGTGATTCGCTCCCTTTAGTATTTAAATGCGATCGCTCTTTCAAGCCCCGACTTCTTCAAAAAGCCGGGTATCTAACAGAATATCTGGCTTTTCTGCTGAGGCAGACGAAAGTTTGTGTAATTTAACCTCGAACTCAAATGACCGGCGCTTCGCCACATTTGAGTTTGAGGTTAACAGGTTTCAACCGCCGAATAATCTAAAAATAAAAAACCCCTCCCCAACAAGGAGAAGGGAGGGTGAAAAGACAGTGAGAAATTTAGGTTTTTGCAGAATTAACAATAAGGAGTTACATCTTCGCCACACTCGTCAGCCAAATAACACAAAGCCCGAAAGCGCAGCCCAACCACTTGCTCGTAAAGCGGATTTAACTTGCACAGCGGCGGAATGGAAAATAAAGTGCGATCGCCAATTTTGACTTCTCGCTCAAACGGACACTGGCTGGGAATAAACTTACACAGCAACCGAGCCAACTTTTGACTTTTAATTGCAGTGTTATCAAGCCATTGTTTTAGCGGATGCAAGGGGTCAAAGTGTGGCTTTTGACCGTAAGGTTGAGAATTTGTAGCGACATTGACGGCTGTTTCTTGTTTGCCAAATCCTACCCAATTTGGCAGAGTTCGGTAGGAGACTGTATGCTCAAATACGTTCATTTTGCTCTGTTCCTCTTTTATAACGAGGTGCCAAGAACTCTTTGTAGAGCTTGTGCGATATTTTGTCTACAATCAGTACCTACAGCACCTCGTTTTGCTTTACCGGATTAAACTTCTTCAATTAATGACTTAGGGCGAGAAAAGTAGTTCCTGATTTTTTTTTAAGGCGGTGTGCGCTCTAAAAAGTGTCCTTATTTCAAGCCCAACAATTGATTGATAGGGTAAAAATTCTGTCTTCTACGTTTTAGCTTCAACCTTCGGTTGACTCTCCTTTTGTAGTTCAATTACAATTGTGACGCATCGAGGTGAATTATCCTATACGTGAAAATGCGGAACTTTTAATGAAAGTTATAATATTTCTAAATAAGCTCTGCTGCAAAAAACCCTGAAACCTCGCGGCAACTATCTTTGCTCGCGATCGCTCAGAAACTTCTACAATGAGAAATAATCGGTATCACCGCCCTCACCACCCATGAGTAACCCAGAAACCAAAGCTATCACCCGCGAATTGCAAAGCCACGCCGCCATTCTCGGCGGCTTCGTCTCCCTCCTCTGGATTATCGAAATTGTCGATGTATTCCTGTTCCGAGGCAGGCTGAATGCCTACGGAGTCCGCCCCCGCAGCCTCGACGGACTTCAAGGCATCCTGTTGATGCCTTTTCTACACGGCAGTTTTGCTCACTTAGCCGCCAATACCCTCCCTTTAGTGACATTGGGTTGGTTGATCATGCTGCGAGAAATTAGCGACTTTTTTATCGTGAGTGCCGTAACCGTGCTAGTCAGCGGATTCGGAGTTTGGCTGACAGGCGCGCCCAATTCCGTTCACATTGGTGCCAGCGGATTAATCTTTGGTTACTTCGGCTTTTTGCTGCTGCGGGGATATTTTGAACGCAGCTTTACATCTATTTTGGTATCTTTAATTGTCGGTTTCTTCTACGGCAGTTTAATTTGGGGAGTTTTGCCATCCCAGCCTGGAGTTTCCTGGCAAGCGCATTTCTTTGGCTTTGTCGGCGGCGTATTAACAGCTCAACTTTTAGGGCGGCAGAAACGGGAAGTATAGCAGAAGGCAGAAGGCAGAAGGCAGAAGACCGGGCGGTTGAAATTACGCTATTTTCTTCAGTCCGCGGAGGCGGACTTCGTTTTTGTAGACGCGGTTTCAACCGCCGTCTTATCTAATAATTCAACTTGGGCCGGCAAGCACACAGTAAAAATCGAACCGCAACCTAACTGGCTTTGAACTTGCATATCGCCACTCATCATCAAGCAAAAATGACGGCTAATAGTTAATCCCAAACCCGTGCCGCCGTACTTGCGCGTAGTTGATGCGTCGCCCTGCATAAATGCTTGAAATAAATGCTGCAATTGTTCGGGGGGAATCCCAATGCCCGTATCAGCTACGCGAAAAATTATTAAGTCGGAAGGTTCTGCTATTTCTTGAGTGGTTAAGCTGTCATGTTTAACTCTTTCAATGCAGAGGGTAATAGTGCCCTGTTCCGTAAATTTGGCTGCATTACTCAGCAGGTTGAGCAATATTTGACGAGTTTTGGTAATGTCAGCATACATCATTCCCAAGTCGCTACCACAATCAACTTCAAACTTATTAGAATTTTTATCTACCAAGGGTTTGACAGTAGAAACTACCTCGTCAATTAAATTAACCGGATTGAAAGTTTCTAAATAAAGTTCCATCCGCCCTGCTTCAATTTTAGAAATATCTAGAATGTCGCTAATTAAAGATAGCAAGTGTTTCCCCGCTGTTTGAATTTTTTGCAAGTCGGGGATAAAATCTTCGCAGCCTAAATCCTCGGCGTCTTCTTTGAGCATATCGCTGTAACCAATAATCGCGTTGAGGGGAGTTCGCAATTCGTGGCTCATATTAGCTAAAAAGGCGCTTTTGGCTTGGTTTGCAGCTTGAGCGGTTTGGGCTACTTTTTGGAATTCTTCTGCTAATTTGCGCTGGGTAATATCTTCGGCAATACCGACGATGCGGTAAATTTCTCCGGTTTGGCTGCGGACTGGAAAAGCCCGATCGCGCACCCAGCAAACTGAACCGTCCGTTGTAGCCCCCGTAGGGGATCGCACTACCCGATACTCCTCATCATAATCACCCCGCACCTGTTTCTCAAAAGCAGCCTTGACGCGATCGAGATCCTCCGGGTAAATAGCATCCCAAAAAGCCTCCGGTTCTGACTGCAAACTCTGACAGCTCAAATTCCATATTTTTTCGCAAGCAGGGCTCACATAAACTAGCTGCTTTTGATTGGGTTCTCTAATCCAAAATACCTCATGAATATTTTCTGCCAACTGGCGAAACCGCTCCTCGCTAGCCCGCAACTTCTCCACAGCACTGTGAAATTCAGTCACATCCTGAATCAGCGATGCCACCCCAATGATGCTGCCGTCAGCATCAACCAAAGTCGTATTGTACCACTCGCAAAGAATAATTTTGCCGTCCTTTCTGATGTTCTCATTAAGGCTGGTAACTCCTCCTTGATTAGTTAACAAAGTTATAGATAGTTGCCTGACATACTCCTTAGCACTTTCAGGAACTATGAGATCGACTCCGTGGCGTCCCATAGCTTCCAAGCGGTTGTATCCAAAAATTCTTTCCGCTGACAAATTCCATTCCGCTACTTCAAAGTTTAGATCCCATTCAATCGCCCCCAAAGGAGTTTGGTGAAGATGGAGAGCCAGTTTTTGCTGCGAGTTTTTCAGAGAAATAATTAATTGATTTTTGTCGGCGATCGCAGATTCTACCCGATCTTCGAGAGTAGTAAACGACTCTTCCAATTGATCTGCCATCATATTAAAAGAGCGAGCCAGGACACCGACCTCATCCTCCCGCTCTACAGACGCCATCAAGCGGGAATCTACTGCCATCGAGTCCCATTCTCCCCGGGACAAAGCCTCCGCAGCCTTGCTCAGACGCCGAATCGGTACCACAATCCACCTAGAAGTCAGAGCGCCAATCGCCGTTGCCAGCACCAAAGCACCCAGACACATCACCACAGTATACCGAGTGTTGGCATGAATCCTTTCCATAAAATCCGCTTCAGGAACCGTCACCACAATCAACCAGTCGAGGCCCCTGCTGTCTAAAAGCGGCGTCACCTGTAGAAATTGCCGTTGACCGTCGATCGTAAAATCTAACTGGCGAGATCTGTCAATTTTGTGCAAATCCCCGAAGCGTTCTGTCAAATAGCGGGCGCTCGATCGAATTAGAACATTCTTGCTGCTGGCTGCCACAATCCGTTTGGCAACACCATTGCTAACAATAAATGGCGGTTCCAGAGTAGAATTTGCAACCAATTGTCCCGACCTTTCTACAATAAAAGTCTGTCCTGATTTGCCAATTTTTAGAGTTTCCAAGAATTTATTGAGCTTGGAAAGTGCCAAGTCAGAACCCAGGATGCCAATCAGTTTACCATCCTCGCCATAAACTGGTTGAGCAGCGGTAATCGCTAGTTTGGGAGCGTCAAAATAATTATAGATTTTACTCCAAGTCGGTTTGCCTGCGCGCACCGGAGCTATGTACCAAGGTCGGACGCGGGGGTCGTAGTTGAGAGTGGTTTTTAATAGCTTGGTTGGTTTCTTGAACTCAGACAGCTCGTAGCTATGCAAATTATAGCCAGTAGATTGATTAGAAATCTGAATTTGCACCTTGCCGTCGTCGAGGCGTTCAACTCCAATAAAATCTTTTTCTTCGGATGCGAATTGAATGTAGCTAATTTTATCAAAAATTTTGATTTGTTTGTAGAAGTAGCGTTGCAAATTATCAGCATCCTGCACATTCACAATGCCGAGACGGATGGCATCGAGATTGAGCTGATTGATTTGGTGTGGCGTTTCAATATAACTATTAATATGTTGCTGGATACGCGATGTGACTTCTGCCCGCAGTTGTGCGGCAACATCGTTGACGGCTATGCGCCCGTTCCGCAGCGACAGCCACCCCGTCAACCCTACCGCAGCGAAAGTCTGGAGGGCAAAAGGCACAACAAGGACGATGCGAATTGGCACTTTGCCTGACATTTTTAAAATTTGGTCGGTCAAATATCTGATTGGCATGATGAAGCAGAAATATTAGAAACCCACAACATTTCGGTAAAGTACAACCTGATGAGCGCCGATTTGGAAGTTGAGATGGTTTTAGTAGGCAAAGTGCTGTTAAAAACTCTGAATTTGTCGCTGGTAATTGAATTTTTAACGACTGCCACCGCCATTTTAGCGCGATCGGGTGCTTTGGGAACAGGGGCGATCGAGATGAATGCAGTATCCATCCTAGACGCACTCTACACGCTCATACTATTATAGATTTGAGATTAAAGAATTAAAGAATTGGGAAAAACTGATTCTGTAAGGGTTTAGAACTTGCCTGCTGTTGCATTCTTTTTTTCAACTGGTATCTGAAACCGGGTTTTTTTTAGCGTTTCGGCGAGCTGCAACGAACTATTTTCGTGAAAAAAACCCTGGTGGATGCCCCGGTGGATGGCCGCCCGTGCGTCCAGCATTAACTATTTTTCCACTCCGGGCGCGTGCTAATCAAACAAACCGAGTTTTTGGTTGACTCATTCCTGAAATGACGTATTTTGGCGTTTCAACCCGGTTGCTGCGTCTGTTCTATTTGGCCGATCGCGCGATCGAAAATTATAAGTTTTCACAGCAACTGCAATTGATATCTCCACAAGCAGCTACTTTTGATAGAGTGCAACTTAATTCCGGCTAGGTAAAATAAGCACAGTAGGATGCAACTAGCGGAGGCATGGATGATGAACGCAGTTATTGCTACTCTTAGCACTGCTCTCGGACTGAGCTCAATTTTAATCGGTTTGACCCCGGCGGTTCTCGCCCAGCAAAGACTGCAACCAGCACCCCAATATTCGGAAACGACTTTATCTGGGGACTCGTTGAGGACTGTGGAGGACAGAACCGTAGACTCGGACTACCAAAACTTGATTGGTGAACCAGAAACGGCGGCTAATTCTGTTAGAAGGGAAAGCAGCTTGGGCGACACATTTCGCCTCAAAATCGATGGCCCATTGGAATTTATTACTACTCCTTCGGACGCCCAGCGTCAAGGAAATCCTTTACCTCCAAAACAAACCGACAGCGGTACAGAAGCGGGAGTTCAGCTTCAGCTAGGACTTTAGCAATTTTAAATGAATTCATTTGAAGCAAACGAGCGATCGCCCAAGCCACTTTTTGATTCTCGGAGTTATTGTGACTGCGATCGCTTTTTTATCAGAGTTTTATCACAAGTTTTGTGCGGTTTCCATCACACAAGGTTCTCTATTGTGAACCTAAAATTAGACCAATTAAACTTCCGATACAGACCGATTAGCTACATATCTTTTACAATAGCGCATAAAACTGGCGGTGAAGGTGATGGGAAAGGCTCAACTGATCGATTATTTGCGGGGGGAGTTGGCGATATCGAATTCTGCGATCGCCGTTGCTCTCCGACACGGTGAACAAGATGCCAGCGAACTGCCGATGGTTCTGTGGCAGTACGGGTTAGTAACACTGGAACAGTTAAACCTGATTTTTGATTGGTTGGAAGCTCAGCCGACTTAGCAATTTAAAATCCTGAGTTAAAAAATATGGATATCGGATTGCAAATTTTTGACAAATAAAGCTTGCACAAACGGTGGTCGAAAAGTATAGGGTTGAGTGTTTAGGTTGAGGGTGGCTCTTATTTTGTGCCAATTAGAAAAATACAAATATACAGTAGGGACACAGCAGTGCTGTGTCCTCATTTTTGTTGCCGCGTGAATTACCCAACATTCATCGCTAGGCGATAGAATGTGGGCTTCCAACTTCAACGGGAGCAACCGGGAGAGTTCATGGATTTTTTACGTCCAGAACCCTTTGGGTTTACACTCCCTCGATTGGCTAGTAGCGCTGATTCCCAACGCCAGTAATCGCAAGCCTTCATTTCTGATGTTGATTGCTGCATTCACATCTCGGTCATGCCGTTGCTGGCAGTGAGGGCAATCAAATAACCGGACAGATAGATCCATTTTCTGAATCGGTAGCAGTGTGCTTGAGCAAAGATGCGATGACGGGAAGAATCTATCTACTTCTAGATAGGTCTTACCATCAAACTCTGCCTTGTACTTGAGCATTGTGCAGAACTTGCCCCAGCTAGCATCGCTAATAGCTTTAGCTAGGCTGTGATTCTTCACCATGTTTTTGACTGCCAGATTTTCTACCACTACAACTTGGTTTTCGTTAACTAGCTTGCGAGATAGTTTGTGGAGAAAATCTTCTCTGACTCGCGCAATTTTACCGTGAACTTTGGCAACTATTCGACACGCTTTAATGCGAGCTTTGCTACCCTTGGTTTTCCTGGATAGCTTTTGTTGCTTGCGCTTTAAGTTCTTGGAATGTTTCTTAAGGTGCTTGGGATTGCGAAATTTTGAGCCTTCAGATGTGACAACAAAATCTATCAATCCCAGGTCAATTCCAATAGCTTTGCCTTCACTTGTAATCTCAGGTTTAGCTATGCCATCGTCAATCAACAAAGAAGCGTAATATCGCTCGTCAGGGGTCTTGGACACGGTAACGGTTTTGACCTTCCCGATAGGTAAATCACGATGAATCTTAGCCTTGACGACTCCCAGATTACCAGGAAATTTAATGGCATCCTCTCCTTGGAGCTTAACGTTGGCAGGATACTGAACTGACTGCTTGTCAAACTTGCTTTTGAATGTAGGATATTTTGTCCGACCCTCAAAGAAGTTAATAAATGCTTGTGAGAGGTTCAGAATGGATTGCTGAAGACATTGTGAGTAAGTTTCCTTTAGCCATTCAAATTCTTTTTTAAGCTCAGGTATCCTTTTTTTCATGTCGTAAGCAGATACGCCTTTACCTGTCTCTTTATAAGTTTTAGACATTAAAAAGAGCGATTGATTCCACAACCATCTTGTTGAGCCAAAATCCTTGGACAACTGAATGACTTGTTCGTCAGTCCGATAAATTCGTACCTTAGTTGCTTTTAACATAGGGCTATCTTAGCGCGATTCTAGATTTCCGTCAAATAATCAGATAGTTTGTTCGTCTCGGAGCTCTTGTCTTTCCTGTCCTGCGGAATCGATCAGACAAGGCACTTCGACTCACCGCGCCTCTCATCCCACAGCAAACGAGTACGCTATACTGTCGGGATTCCCGTCTGTTTAGCTAAAATAAACTGCTTTCAATCTGTCGCAGAGGCGAGCGCCGACGGCATCCAACAGACGGTATAAAACAAACCCCAGCAACTTTTAGGCTGCCGGGGCTTGTCTTGTTTAATTTGGTGGCGGGAAGTGGATTTGAACCACTGACCTTCGGGTTATGAGCCCGACGAGCTACCAGGCTGCTCTATCCCGCGTCGCTTTGTCTTTCTGTAGTGGTTTCCAAAAACAAAACCCTGAAACCTTAACGATTACAGGGTTCGCTTGAATTTGGTGGCGGGAAGTGGATTTGAACCACTGACCTTCGGGTTATGAGCCCGACGAGCTACCAGGCTGCTCTATCCCGCGTCGCTTTGTTTCTCTTTCTAATATAAACATATCTTTCTGAAAATAGCAACCCCACAATCAAAAAAACTTTTTAGATTGTGGGAGGGGTTGCTGAAATCGGCTCAGAGTCTCGATCGCCCTAAAGCATCGAAACTTCCCCGATTACCTCCAAGCGCTTGAAGTCACTGAGAGTGAGGTAAGTTTCCGAAAGAGTTTCGGCGATCGTCGGAGTAATCCACCCCAACTGCTTGAGCAAGTGAATCGCCACAGCAAATTGAGCACGCTTTCCCCCATCCGTCACCTTAATTGCCAAGCCCATGCCTTCGCCAACGCGGCCAATGCACTGCACCCCTTCTGCGCCGGACTTGCTCACCAATTCCCCTTGAGTCAAGCGCATCAATTCCGTGTCAAATTTGCCCTCACCGGCAACCATCATCGGGTGATGAGTCATAGCGCGGACAATCCGCTCCATATCCACATTGTCGCCGGAGGCCAACTTAGCGTACAAAGACGCCATTTGTCCCAACTGCAATAGATAGGTAGGAGCGCCGCAGTCGTCGCGAGCGCTGATAAACTCTTCGGCAGGCATTGCCAGCAAGTCAGCCACTTTGCCCAAAATAAGTTGCTGGACAGGATGTTTGCGGCGCAAATAAGTATCCAGCGGCCAGTGCAGTTGCTGGCAGACAGCCAGCATTCCGGCGTGTTTGCCGGAACAGTTGTATTGCAGGGCGCTCTTTTTGCCTTCGGGAATGGGGCATTGAAGTTTAGAGGGGTCAATGTCGCAGCGCCACAGGACGTTAAATACCTGTCGCGATTGCTCGATCGTACCTTGATGGGAACTGCAAATAATCGCTAAATCTCGATCGGTCAATTCGTAGCGTTCTAAAGTGCCAGTCGCCGTCACCGCCAAAGCTTGAAAAGGCTTGAGTGAAGAACGGACAAATGAGGCCGTTTCCGAGTTACCAGCAACAGACAGAACGCGGCCACGGTTGTCGCAGACAGCGGCCTGGGCGCGGTGCCTCGATTCCACAATACCTTCGCGCAGCAATGTGACTTCCAGTTCGGGAGCTTGGGTTCGTTTTCCCCTTGTCATATCAATTTTAGATTTTAGATTTTAGATTTTAGATTGAGTGGAGGAAGTTGTAAGGGGGCGGCGACAAAAGCATACCGCCCCGACAACTCAAAACTTCCCTGTCACGATTCCCGATTACAAACAATTCCAAGTTAGTCCCCCGGCAACCATCAACACTGTCAAACCATAAAATGTCTGCCGCAGACGCCTGAGAATTGGTTCTAGTTGGTAGTTGACAATCAACTGATCTTGAAGCAAAACTTCGGGAGTTTTAGGCCAAGATTGACAATCGTACCAACCAGACTCTTCGTAGACGACCGTGGGATTTGAAAGGCGCGATCGCACGTAGAACCAACCCAAGTAGAGTCGCAGCAAAGCTAATCCTAGAATAAAACCGGCACCTGCGGCACCGCTGAGGACAAACTGAGCTGGATACTTGACAGGAGCAAAGCTGGCTGCTGCGAGTGGCCCGGATATCAAGCAACTCCAACCGCATACCCAAGCCAGTTTTGCCAGATATGCGGGCCAATCGAGAGTTACCCAGCTAAAAAACCAGGATTCTTTAAGTTCTTGGTATTCATTGATCGGTCGCTGTTCTTGCGGAACGGGACAAATAGAAGCAGAAACGTTTTTCACATTAGCCATCCTCACGGCGCGGGGGAAAAGTCAATGCGATCGGCGTGTCCCCAGAACGCTTCTAAATTGTAAAACTCGCGCTCTTGGGGTTTCATAATGTGGATAATCGCGTCGCCGTAGTCCATGACGACCCAACTTGCGTCTGATAGCCCTTGTGTACGCAGCGGCAACCGTCCCCATTCTTCTTCTACTTGGTCGGCGATGGCTTGGGAGATGGCTCGTACCTGGACGTTGGAAAATCCGGTGACGATCGCAAAGTAGTCTGCCAGATAGCATACTTCTGACACCTGGAGTAATACAATATCAACTGCTTTGCGGTCATCGGCAGCTTGGGCAGCGGTGAGGATCAAACCGCGCGCTTCGTCTGAGGAGGTGCTGTCGGTTACTGTAGACTGAGTTCTGGAATATTCGAGTTGGGTTAGATCTGACATTAAGTGTTTAAGTTCCTAATTGATACGGTAAAGGGGAATCGGTTGTTGGCGGTTTGAGACTGGAAATAGGAGTTAGGTGGAAGCCAGAAGTAAGTACAGGATTGCTGGTAAATTTTACTTTTAACTGGTGATTTGTTCGATCGACTTTCCTGTCGAATTTCCTATTTCGGGCGATTCGCGTGCCATTTGCAGAGCCCAATTGCGGGTAAGTACGGTGCGCGGGTGAATGTAGCACCGAGTTTCTAGCAAATATTTCAGAGAATAATCGCTAGTTTGCCACACGGCTGCATAAAGATTTTGCCAGCTTGTCTCGCGCAGTGATTTTAGTTCGGCTGTGTTGCCGCGGCTCGGCTCT
>JARCMA010000134.1 GCA_030248405.1 Microcoleus sp. MP8IB2.171 | reverse complement strand
TAATTGACAAGATTGCGGTCGTTGTGCTTGCAAACTCGGTTCAATTAACGGATAAAGTTTCGAGGCTAAACCCAAGCCACTAAGCAAAGTTTCTTGAGGCAATTCTATTGTCCGCCCCGCATAATTCAAACGCTCGACTGAGTTGTTCCAAATAGTTGTCGCGTCTACCAAAAAATCCGCTTCATCTGCTGCTTGCAAGCAATAATTTAAATTCCAGTTGGCTTTACCAGGAGACGGCGGTATGAGTTGAAAGCAAGTGCGAAATTGACTTTGTTGAGATAATTGGTTTTGCAGCGGTGCACTCCAAGCACTCAGCTTGGTTGCCAATTTTTCCAAGGCTGCTGATTCTACTTGCACAATTCCAGATTCCTGTTGCAAAGCTTGCAGCCATTCGCGGGTTGGAGAAACTGTTTTGATGTCAAAATTTGAGCTAGCAGCCGTTAGCGCAGCCCTCGAAGAGGATCGCACTTCACAATCTACCACACTACTCAAAAACCCCAACACCAACTCCTGGGCCCCCACCGGCAAATCCACCGCCACATCCCGTAACTTCCTAGCTACCGAACTTCCATCTCTTACATCCGTTAAATCCGCTACAAAATCCGCTGCCGAACCTTCCTTCGATTGATATGTTCTGCAAGCCGTCGGCATTTGCTTGACAAAAGTGGCGAGGCGGAGTGTATCTGTAGAACTATCTAACAACGGTTGCCATTTGGCAATAGCAGAACCATCCGACTGTTTCTCCAATCCAGGCAAAAACTTGCATCTTGCCAACAAATCCAAACTCCACCTAGCAACATGAGACCAAAAACGCAAATCTGAGCCGACAAAAGAGTCTGGTTCCGTGCTGTTAAGCGGTAGTGATTGCAAGAAAACAAAAGCTGCTTGAGGGTTGAGACAAAAACCCTCGACTTGCCAGGGATAAAGGTAAATATCCTCGGTTTGGGCCGGTTCCTCAAGTGCTGCTGCTGAGTGCTGCGGCATCAGATTTGCGTTCGATTCAGAGATTTGGGTGGGAAGTGCGATCGCCCTAACTTGCCTTTGAATCGATAAATTTTCCGTTGGAATGGCTGCGTTTTTAGTTTGAGTTGATCGCCTAGTTTTCTTGCTTTTTTCCTGAATCTCTGCGGTTTCCGGTAATTGCCAGTTAAGTTTGCCAGACTGCTGCAATGAAGTTAGGAAAGTTTTCAATTCAGCTTCGGTCATTGCTAAGGGATGGTGTAGATTCATCCCCGATTCAACGGTATCGATCGCCCCTATTTTCCGCCAAGTTTCTCCCCAAATAAATAAACCAGTTTTTTCTTTTTCTAGCAGCCAACTACCGTGTAAGATCGCCATTTTTTAATCCTAATATTTTTATTTATCCTAATATTTTTATTTAAGTGCGAGACTTGCTACAGCAGTCCTGTTTGATTTGTGAATAATAGAACTATTGCAAAAAATACGAAATATCTTGAAATTATCTGCGTTAATCTGTGTTTATCTGCCTGACATCTGCGGTTGACCTAATCGATCCAAATTTCCCAATCGAAAACTCATCCTACCATCTATTTCCGGCGTTTGGCGGGCGATCGACCGGAGAATCGACGGGAGAACATGAAAAAAAAACCCAAAGAGTATAAATGCTTACAATCGAGACACAGACAGTCGATCGCCCGCCGATGATCTCTCTCTTTTGGCGTCGGAGTCTCAAACATCCTGTGGTAATGTTACGATCCCGACAGAGAAAGAATGTGGTAGATAAGGAAGCAGTCCTACATGGTAGAGATAGACAAGTCAATATCCTTCGATGGAAGGGATATTAGACTGAAGATTGGTTTACTAGCGCCTCAAGCAGGCGGTGCAGTTTTGATTCAGTCGGGTGACACGGCCGTTTTAGTGACGGCCACTCGATCGCAGGGGAGAGAAGGAATTGATTTCCTGCCCCTGTTGGTGGATTACGAAGAGAGACTGTACGCAGGCGGTAAAATTCCCGGTGGATTTTTGCGCCGGGAAGGGCGTCCCCCAGAAAAAGTGACTTTGACTGGGCGTTTGATCGATCGCCCGTTGCGCCCGCTATTCCCAAGCTGGTTGCGAGATGACATCCAAGTCGTAGCAACAACGCTGTCTATGGACGAACAAGTACCCCCAGACGTTCTGGCGGTGACGGGGGCTTCCGTAGCGATTCTGCTGGCGAAAATGCCGTTTTACGGGCCAATGGCTGCCGTGCGAGTCGGTTTGGTAGGGGACGATTTCATCATCAACCCAACCTACAGCGAAATCAAAGAAGGCGAGTTGGATCTCGTGGTAGCCGGTTCTCCAGACGGAGTAATCATGGTGGAAGCCAGCGCGAACCAATTGCCGGAACAGGATATCATCGAGGCGATCGACTTCGGCTATGAAGCAGCCTGTGACTTGATTCAAGCCCAGCGCGAAATCATGGCAGAATTGGGCATCGATTTGGTAGTAGAGGAACGGCCATCGCCAGATTCGGCCCTGGAAAACTTTATTCGCGATCGCGCCCAAGAACCAATCCGCATCATTTTGTCAAGATTTGAAAAAGACAAAGCAATACGGAATGCAGCTTTGGATGAAGTTAAAGCAAATGCAGTCGAATCTGCGATCGCCGAACTTGCCGAAGACGATCCGATCAAAGTAGCCGCCAGCGCCAACGGCAAAGTAATCGGCAACGTTTTCAAAGACGTTACCAAGAAAATGATGCGGAAGCAAATCATCGAAGATGGCGTTCGTGTAGACGGCCGCCAGCTAGACGAGGTGCGACCCGTTTCTTGTCGCGTAGGCGTGCTGCCGTCGCGAGTACACGGCTGTGCGTTGTTCAATCGCGGGTTAACCCAAGTCTTGTCCGCAGCTACCCTGGGAACCCCAGGCGATGCCCAAGATTTAGGAGACGACTTGCACCCGCAGCAAGACAAACGCTACCTGCATCACTACAATTTCCCCCCATTTTCCGTGGGAGAAACTAAGCCGATGCGATCGCCCGGCCGCCGAGAAATCGGTCACGGAGCCCTCGCAGAACGCGCTTTGCTACCCGTTTTGCCATCCAAAGAAGATTTCCCCTACGTAATTCGCGTAGTTTCCGAAATCCTCTCTTCCGACGGTTCAACCTCAATGGGTTCAGTTTGCGCCTCAACGCTAGCATTAATGGATGCAGGCGTTCCCATTTCCCAACCCGTCAGCGGCGCGGCAATGGGCTTAATTAAAGAAGGCGATGAAGTCCGAATTTTGACTGACATTCAGGCAATTGAAGACTTCTTAGGCGACATGGACTTCAAAGTAGCCGGTACCGACACCGGAATTACTGCTTTGCAGATGGACATGAAAATCAAAGGTTTGCCCTTAGATGTGATTGCCACAGCCATCCGCCAAGCAAAACCTGCGAGACTGCACATTTTAGAAAGAATGCTGGCAACCATCGACACTCCCCGCAAGGAAATGTCGCAGTTTGCACCGCGTTTGCTAACGCTGAAAATCGATCCAGAATTTATCGGTTTGGTAATTGGGCCTGGTGGCAAAACGATCAAAGCCATCACCGAAGAAACTGGTGTCAAGATTGACATTGAAGACGACGGAACCGTGACAATTGCTGGCAACGACAGCGAAAAAGCTCAGCGGGCTTACAATATTGTCCAAGGCATGACGCGCAAGTTGAATGCTGGAGATGTGTATGTGGGCAAAGTAACTCGAATTATTCCGATCGGCGCTTTTGTCGAAATTCTGCCAGGAAAAGAAGGAATGATTCACATTTCCCAGTTAGCGGACTACCGTGTTGGGAAAGTCGAAGACGAGTTAGCTGTGAATGATGAAGTGATTGTCAAAGTGCGAGAAATTGACAATAAAGGTCGAATTAATTTGACCCGTTTGAACATTCATCCTGATGAAGCGGTAGCCGCCCGCGAAGCGCTGAATAAGTAGTTTAGGGTTGGTAATTGGTAATTGCTCAAAAGTAATTGCTAATTGCTGATTTATCGGTGGTAATTAGTAATTGCTAGCAGGTAATTGCTAATTGCTAATCAAGATTCAATCCGGTTGTTTCCGGTTGATTTGGGTGTAGAGTGCGCGACAGCGACAGATCAATTGCGATCGGCTGTGGGAGTTAAGACAGTCGCGCACTTTACCCTTCGATTTCTAGGATATTGGTGCTAAGATTTTGACAGATATTGACGAATGGCGATCGCTTTTACTCTTAGTCCGCGGAGGCGGACATCGTTTGTGTAGACGCGGTTTCAACCGCCGAGTCTCTTCAAATAACCGCAATACAATCAATCTCCACCAACACGTCCTTCGGCAAACGAGCAACTTCCACACAAGCGCGCGCCGGTGCAGTTTCCGCATCAAAATATTTAGCATAAACCGCATTCACGGCGGCAAAATCATTCATATCTTTGAGAAAAACCGTAGTTTTTACCACATCCAACCAAGTAGCGCCGGCTTCTGTGAGAATCGCTTCCAGATTTGCCATAACTTGTTCGGTTTGCTTTGCCACGTCGTCGGTGTAGACGATATCGTTGAGTCGAATGTCGATCGCAATTTGGCCGGCTACAAACAGCATAGTGCCCGTTGCGGCGATCGCTTGATTGTAAGGGCCCACAGGTGCCGGTGCTTTGTCAGTACGAATAATTTTGCGCGTCATAGATGTCACTTTTTGGGATAAATTTTCTGAAGTTTCCGGCTGGTAGAGTTCTGCGTCAGAAGTTTCTGGCTGGTAGATTTCTCCATCGGGCATTATAGCACCAGTGAAGTCTGCATTTTCGATATTCCAACCATAGATTCTTGCGTCAGTTAAGTCTGCCCTTTTCAAGCTTGCTCTACTTAAATCTGCTCCCATTAAGTTGGCACCTCGCAGATTCGATTTTTCTAGATTCGCACCTTGCAAACAGGCTTTTTTAAGGTTAGCTTCTCCCAAGTTTGCCACACTTAAATCTACATCTATCAACTTCATTCCTGACAGATTGCAATTGTTAAACTTGACGGATCTGAGTTTACAAGCCTTGAGCTTGGCTTCTAAGAATTGTACACCACTTAGAATTGTTGCAGTTAAATCTGCTTGAGCCAGGTTGGCTCCAGTCAGATTAGCGTTAGTCAAGTCAGCTCTATTTAAGTCTGCCTGAAACAAGGAGGCTCTACTTAGGTTAGTAGCCGTTAGGTTTGCACCACTCAGATTTGCCTTGTCAAGATTAGCATTAGTCAAGTTGGAACTACTCAGATTTGCTTTACTCAAATTTGCACCGTTGAGTTCTGCTAAACTTAGATTAGCTGAATCACAACGTATTCCACTCATGTTTGCACTTGTCAATGATGCCCGACTCAAATTAACAGCGTAAAAAATCGCATTTGTTAGGTTTGTGCCACTCAAATCAGCCCCAGTCAAATCAGCACTTTGTAGGTCTATCCCAATCAGGTTAGCACCTTTAAGGTCTACCCCACTTAACTTTGCATTCGGAAATTTTCGTTCGCCTTTAGCATATTTTTCTAAAAGTTCTTTAGCGTCCATTCATAACCTCGATCGCCCTTTCGTCCCAAAAATCACTATACCATCCGCGCGAATCCGCCTGCACCTGCCATTTTGCGCGTCGATAATTATGAGATTCCACACCCCCCGGTGCAAGAAACCGGGTTTCTACGATAATTTAAGCATCCTCACCGAGATTTACGCAGAAACCCGGTTTCTTTATCACAGTGAAAGAACCTCAGCCAGCAATAAACTTCATAGCAACACCATTCATGCAGTAGCGTTTCCCAGTAGGTGCAGGGCCGTCATCAAATACATGACCCAAATGCCCCCCGCACCGACGACAATGCACCTCAGTTCTAGTCGCAAACAGCGCATTATCCACCGATGTGCCGATCGCCCCTTTAATCGGTTCATAAAAACTCGGCCAACCAGTACCGCTATCAAATTTGGTTTGCGACGAAAAAACTGGCAAATCACACGCAGCACACGCATAAATTCCCTTCCCATATTGCTTATCCAGAATGCTAGTATGAGAGCGTTCAGTGCCGTGTTTTCGCAACACATCAAACTGTGCCGGTGTCAAAAGTTTGCGCCACTCTTCCTCAGTTTTAGTAATTTCAAAAACCTCCTTAGAAGCAGCCATAACATCTGAATTTCCAGGTAAACAGGACGATAACCATGCCGTGCTTACTGTTGCTAGACCCGCTTTCAAAAATAATCGTTTTTTCATGATAGATATTTCACTTTTTGGTAATTAACTACATTATGACTCAATACCGTTCACTTAAGTGAACCTAGGGTGCGTCGCCCAGAACAACTCTCGCCCCGCAACGCCAGATTAAACGAGCTACGCACTCTACAATTTCTATATTTAAGCTACCGTAAAAGATATATTTTCTAGGACTACATTAGGGACACTTCCTGCACCTAAAACCTCTGTAGCATCTAAAATTTCTATCCCTACCAATAACTCATTTTCACCAATATTTAAAGCAATTTCGTCAGTTAACTGTAAAGTACGACACTGATGTTTACCTTCTACAAGCCCTAATGTAGACAGCATCGATTTCTGAATCATAACTAATTTTCATACTAAGATTTACCCCTACAAGTATTGCGGTTAATTAACCCATCGCCCAAAAGTCCTGTGAGGACTTGAATCCTCACAGAACTCATACCCCTTCAAACATCACCTAACCTAGACAACAACCGGAGCACCAACAACCTCACCCTTCAACATCCGAGAAGCAGCATCAAGCAATTGTTCCTCCAAATAAGGCTTAGTGAAATAACCTTTCGCGCCCAAACTGTAAGCCATTTGGCGGTGTCTGTCAGCACCGCGAGAAGTCAACATCGCGATCGGCAATTCACACAAAACCGCATCCTTCTGCATCCGAGAAAGTAGTTCCAAACCGTCCATTCTCGGCATCTCAATATCGCAGAAAACGATATCGCAAGGCAGACCAGATTTCATCTTTTCCCAAGCTTCCTTACCGTCGCGAGCTTCTTCCACACGATAGCCAGACTTCTCGAAAGTAATCGACAATAGCGATCGCACCGTAATCGAGTCATCCACAATCAGCACAGTCGGCTCAGTCTTCTCGATTTCCGCCTCTTTAGTAG
>JARCMA010000013.1 GCA_030248405.1 Microcoleus sp. MP8IB2.171 | reverse complement strand
CGTCGTATGACGGCGGGTCTGTCCTCAGCGGGCTGACTTTCGTTAGCGGCAGGGTCGGCGTTGGCCGGAAGTACGACTGCTAGGGCTGGAGTATCGCTGACAGGTGTCGAAGACGCTGTAGGCGCCGGGGGTGCAGGAGCATTGCTGGGCTGGTCTTGTGGCTTTGTTTTGTCCTTGTCGAGGGCAGAACTGTAGCGTGGTCGTTGCAGCCTATCCTTGGACGCTGGGGCGTCTGTTGGCGTTGTCGGTTGATTTTGGTCAACAGGTGCAGTCAACGCCGAAGGCACCGAACTTTCGTCTGGTGTCTCAGGAATGGAATCTGTATCTTTAGGCGGATTGACGGCCAGTTCGCTGGGCTGAGCCTTGCGAGTTGAAGTAGATTTGGACGATTTGGAAGACCGGTTGGGAGAGGGGTTCATAAAAACTCCTTGCAGCGGAGACACATCCCTTAAGGGAAATTAGGAATAAACTGAAGAAACTGCTTTAAAAACTACTAGCACCTGACAGGCGGGCTTGCGCCCGGAGGTCTGGTTGTGACCCGTCAACGCCAACTTTCAACGCTAGGAGTGCCGATCGGTTCGCTGGCTGCTAAAATCCTTGCGAGCAAGGACTTTGGGAGTTGCTGATCGATCGATCGCCGATCGCGCTGAGCTGGAGTTGCTGGCTAATAGCATTTAGGATATTCAGCTTGCCTATTTTACTTAATCCAATTACCTAACGGCCTGATCCGCCATATTTTCGGTAATTTTTAGCTTGACCAGACTAAATTGGACAGACACCGCAGTCCTTGGGGCTGCGGGTCTGAGTGTCCAAAATTGTTTAGCTAGCATGGAGTTGTGGGTCTGTTACCATATTAGCTGCAAGTAAAAGGCTGCTTTGTCCGTTCGGACTTTGAAGTTAAAAACCTTTACGGTTGCACCGATCGAGCTAAATGGCAGATGCCGCCTGGTGATGCCTTAATTCTTAGAAAATAGTAGATTTTAAGCTGGGATAGTTGAATTATGGAAAAAGCAAACAAGCGTCGTGGGTTGATTACTGTGGTGGTGGTGCTGTCGCTCATCGCTTTTTTGGGATTTTCTCTTGTGCCAATTTTGGACAGTATTCTCAAGGCCAGCCAAGCGCAAAGTCGATCGACTCCAACACCTACTCAGACGGCGCAGTCAGGGGAGAAGCAATCAGAGTTGCTGCAAGCTCAGGCGAGGGGGTACGAATTGGTTTTGCAGCGGGAACCTGACAACGTAACGGCTTTGCGGGGATTGTTGCAGGTGCGACTGGAGTTGATCGGACAAGGAGTGGGCGACATTAAGGATGCGATCGCTCCTTTGGAAAAGTTGGCGGCGCTGAATCCTGAGACTACTGAATACGGGATTTTGCTGGCTCAGGCTAAGGAACGCACGGGCGATCGGGAAGGGGCTGCTCAAGCTTACAGGTCAATTTTAGCGTCTAAGCCTGGGGAAATTAAGGCTTTGCAGGGGTTGGTGAATTTGCTGCTGGTGCAGCAGCGGCCCGAAGCTGCGATCGGACTGTTGCAAGATACGCTGAAGGCTGCTCCGGCTGCAAATCTGGCGAAACCGGAAAGTGTTGATGTAACTTCAGTGCAGTTGATTTTGGGACAGGTTTATGCTGTGCAGAAGCGCTACGAGGAGGCGATCGCAATTTACGACGAATCTGCTAAGACTAATCCCAAAGATTTTCGCCCCACTTTAGGAAAAGCGATCGTGCTGAAGGAACAGGGCAAAACAGATGAGGCAAAAACGCTGTTCGATCGAGCTACAGAGTTAGCTCCTCCTAACTATAAAGACCAAATAAATCAGTTAGCTAGTGGCACTCCTTCGCCTTCTCCTGCGACTACGACGACTCCCGAACCGGCTGCTTCTCCTAGTCCAGAAGGTGCGTTACCGAAACCTTAAGGAAGGTTTTAAGTGAAATAGTTTTGAGTTTAAAGATTGCTTCGTTCCTCGCAACGCTTCGCGGTTTTGAGTTAAAAACTTAATAATTTAAACTCAAAACTACTCGCTTTTTTCTTAATTACGCAGGACTTAGGAAAAGAAACCCGGTTTCTACGATAAATCTTGGTTGAGCGACAGATACATGAAGAAACCGGGTTTCTAAGCCCTCGCGCCCAGCGTTTTGTTACCGACCACCAATTACTAATTACCAATTATGTAAGACCTCGGAGGGAATTATGACTACTAGCGTTAACCGCATTGTTCTACCTCCTGCTTTTCCAGACCACACTCAATTACCAGAGTCGGATGGTACTTTTGTTAAAAATTTTCAGGAGCACCCGCAAAGCTTAATTTTAACAGATTCCATCGGCCCGATTTTGCAGCAGCGGCATCCTGACGGACAATACGCGATCGGTCAAGACTGCGGTATTTACTGGCGAGAAACCGAGCCTGCGGAGAAAGGTGCAGAAGCTCCTGATTGGTTTTATGTTCCGAATGTACCTCCCAATTTAGACGGTGAAATTCGCCGTTCCTACGTGCTGTGGCGGGAACACATAGCACCGTTAATTGCGTTGGAATTTGCCAGCGGGAATGGCGATGAAGAGCGCGATCGCACTCCTTTATCGCGCACTGATGACGGTGCGGTAACGAAACCCGGAAAGTTTTGGGTTTACGAACAGGTGATGCGAATTCCCTATTATGGCATCTACGAAATTAACAGCGGCAGATTAGAAGTTTATCGGTTAATTGACGGGTATTATCGGCTGTTAGAACTTAACGAGCGGGGTCATTTTCCTATTGTACTTTTAGGCGTAGAATTGGGACTTTGGCAAGGAAGTTATCAAAATCAAGAGATGCTGTGGCTGCGCTGGTGGGATGAGGAAGGTAATTTGCTATTGATTGGCGATGAAAGGGCAGAATTGGAGAGATTGCGAGGAGAACAACAGCGGGAAATAGCCGAGAGTGCAGAACAAGCAAGAAAAGCTGAATTTCAAGCAAGAAGGGATGCAATTCCCCGGTTGTTGGGAATGGGTTTGAGTGCCGAACAGGTGGCGGAGGCGTTGGGTTTATCGGTGGAGGAAGTTGCGGAGGATGCTTGATAGGGATACCAGTTCGCAAAATCAATGCAACTATAGGAAAGCTCCAATTTCAGGATTTGGTCAAGTGCCAACAACAAATTCCTATACTGCGCCTCTACGATCCATCTTAAAACCATACACATAAATATCCGCGAATTTATAGCGTTGATCTTTTTCGCGCCATTCTAAGATGCCTATTTCGCCCAAAAAAGAAGCAAATTCTTCAAAATTTTCTATAATACTAAAGGCTGAATTCTGCCATATTGCTTGCAATTGTTCTTTTTCTAACAAGGCTGATTTTCCATTAAGCGCCTCAAAAAAATTAATCAAATGAGGATATTCCTCTTTAATTTCTTCACAACGTTTCTCCGATGCTTTCTTCAATCCAAGTTCTAGGGATTTTGATTGAAGTAGGCGGTCTTCACGGAACTTGCTTGATGATTGTCCTTTATAAGTTAATTCTTGTTCTTTTGCTTCTTTGAGTAATATACTTAAACTCCGAGGAAAAGTAGTACCACTTGAGTCTGTTAATCGTTCGTAAACCCATCGAGATACTTTTTTGGATCTGTTCCCACCTCGGCGATGACTTCCCCAAAGTATTTCTAAAGCTTTATCAATCGCATCTTCGTTAGCTAAATCGATACTTTCAACAGCAACAGGAGAAATTCGGTCAACCAAATCCTTAAAATCAGATTGTATTGCTTGACGCAGTGCTAACCGTAAAAAGTCAATCCTAGTCCACTGTAAAAGAATATCCCGTCCAGTAAAATGACTTTTGTTATCAAAACTTAAACGATTCCAGATATCTTCTCTTAAGAAAATTTTAAATCTAATTTCCGTTAATCTATTGGCATCACAAGATTGAACTAATTGAAATAAGCCCGTGAGTGCTTGCTTTCTTACTTCTCCCGCTTCCGGAAAATCTTCATCTAAATCATCATAAAGAAACCACAGTTTTTGAGAATTATTTCTAGTTTCTTCATTAAGCAGAATGCTGACAGCATCTTTGACTATGAGCCGCAGTTGAGAGTTAGTAGATAATTCCAACAAAGCTTGAGTGCATTCAGAAAGCCATCCTTCTCTAGGTAAATTATCAATGGTCGTTTTCAATTCGGTAAATTTTGCACCTTTCTTACCTTGAGGAAATTTAAATAAATCTTCCTGATAACATCTAAGTAATAAATAAGCTCTCCAGAAAGCTTCCCATGTGCCACCATCTTGCTGCAAAGTTTGATGGATGATTTGAAATTCATCACGGGAAGGGCGACTTTCCTGAAATCTACCATGTGCTGACAAAAATATAGTATTATCCAACCGTCCATGTGCTAATTTATGAGCAACAGTTTTGTGTTGTAAAAATAGCCAATATAATGCTGTTTTACCTGTTCCTTTTCGCCCTCTAATTAGACAGGTTGTATCATCTAAAAATCTTTCAAAATCAGTGGTTCGCTGAAATAGTAGGCTCAAATCTTGTCTATTATCGGCAGCATTCACTTCAGGAAATTGGAGACTTTCAATAATCTTCCATCGCTGATCTATATTACTTAAAACAGTGCTGCGTTTAAGTTTATCAGTTGTTTCATCAATCAAGTTAGCAATTTTTGTGTAGTAATCTTGCATTCCTGGCACTGGATAACTGTCAGCTAAAGCAATTGGCACAAGGTAAGGAACTACTAAAATATCTTCTATTAGTGCAGTTCGATCGTTGTCTAAATCTGACTCATCTTCATCTGCTTCTGCCTCATAATTTTCGTTTGTTGTCTGGATCTTTTTCTGCAATGAATCCCAAATATTTTTTACTTTGGATAAACCAGTTTTAGTAATATCAGGTACAGGAGAAAAGACAAAATTAATCGAGAGGTTTTTTAGACTCTTAAGCGATTGCAAGAGTAATTCTATTCCCTGTTTGTTCTGCTCATTAGGGAAAAGAAAAATAATGGCTTCATCAGCAGCTTGAATTAATGATAAAGCTCCCCATTGATTAATTCCTGTCCTTGAATCCACTAAGAGAATATCGGGGTTTAATTGTTCTTTAATTTGTTCTTTGAAAATCGACCAAAGGCTTTTATTTCCATCAATAATAGTAGTAGCTTGGAGGTCGTCAACTTTAGAAACATAATCAAGGTTGAGACAACCAGCCGGAACAACAAACAATCTCCCTGTGGCGTTAGGAACTCTCACTTCACCAAATATTTCTGCAATTGAAATACTTGGTTCTACTCCCTCTGGTAAATAAGAACGCTCATAAAAATAGTCCACAATTCCATATTTTGGTTGTGGCTTGAGGTTGAATGCTGTACTTAACCCAGGTGCTTCTAAATCTAAATCAACAGCTACAACTTTAAGACCCCGCATTGCTAAAATTGAGGCGACATGGGTTAATGCAGTAGTTCGACCTACTCCTCCTTTAAAGGAATAAAATGTTACTGTTCTGGGTATCTGAGGTTCGTGCTGGGGTTCTGGATATTGGTTTTGTGGATTTGCTGCTTGGATAGCTAAATCTTGCCAAGTATTTAATGAGGCTACATTAAAAACCTGTGGTGGTGAAAGATTAAGTGATTCGGATTCTTGAAGTGTATAGAGAGAAAGAAACCCAGGAGATAAATGAGGAACATAAGATTGGAGTAAGCTTGAGATTTGCTCCTTGCGCTGGGGCCTGGATAAACTAACAAAGCGATCGCTCACAATTGTCAGATTTAGCAACCCTGAAGTAGAAATATTCAGGTCAACCCACTCGGGCGAATTCCGTACATATTGCTTTGTAATGTGCTGCTTTAGCGACACTTGCCAGTTTTCGTGCATTTTTAACCTCCTTAAAGTTGAGTAGCTTGTTTCAGTAACCATTCTTTGAGACTCTGATATGCGTTTAACCAGCGTTTGTAATTTGGATCGTCAGGCTCAACACCAGAATAGCGCATATTTATGAAATGTTGGCCGATTGGATTTTCTACCTCATCTAGCCATTTTCTTACTTGAGGAGAATTATAGATTCTAGATCTAAGTCGATTATGCCGTCTTAATGCCTCTATATAGCTATGTCCTGGATTAGTAAAAGTATGTCCAGGATCGTAAGATTCGGTCATCCATTCCTGAGTTGCACCCCTTGGCAAAGATGCAAAAATTATTGCTTTTAATAGACACTCGATGGTTACACCACCAAAGTGCATAGCAGCGACTTTCCTTCCGGATTGGGATAGTGTTTGGGTATCAATGTGGCGTTCTATAAAAGCAGATTGGTAATCTTCCATACTTAACAGACTTATAGTTCAAGCCTGATAAGTATATTATTAAATCAGCAGTTAATTATAAAAAATTCTTCAGAGAAGTCAAGCATCACAGGTGGGCAATGCCCACCCGTACAAATCAATACTTCCTCTCCTGCGGCTCAAACATCGTAATCGCCACCGGCATATAAGCCAAATCAATTCCCGCAGGCGAATAATAGGCTAGCGTATGCTTCAAAAACTTCTCATCATCCCGCTGAGTAAAATCTTCCCGCGAATGAGCTCCTCGACTTTCCTGCCGGTTCAAAGCAGAAGTTAAAATCATTTTCCCGACAATGATCAAACTCCGCAATTCCAAAGCTTCCACAATTTCCGTATTCCAAGATTTACCCTTGTCATCCAAGTAAACTTCTTGATATTGTTTTTCCAATTCCTCCAATTTATGCAAACCTTCCTGCATCAATTCGGCGCTGCGAAATACTCCGCAATACTCAGTCATGGTATCTTGGAACTTTTGGCGCACTTCGTTAATTCGGTATTGTCCGGGACGGTCTACAAGTGCTTGAATTTGCTCTTGGGCTTCCGTAATATAACGCTGTTCATCTACTGCGGGTAACTTGCGATTTTGGACAAATTGTGCTATGGTTGCGCCAGTAACTTTGCCGTAAACTACGCATTCCAATAGCGAATTACTGCCCAAACGGTTAGCGCCGTGAACTGAGACGCAAGCTGCTTCGCCTGCTGCAAAGAAACCGTCTACCAAACTGTCAGCACTGCTGCGAACTTGCCCATCAATATTAGTCGGAATGCCGCCCATTGAATAGTGAGCTGTCGGGCGGACGGGCATCGGTTGGTTGACAGAATCAATTCCTAATAAGCGGTGGGCTTCTTCCCAAGCAAAAGGGATTTTGCTCATGATTTTTTCGCGTCCCATGTGCCGCAAATCGAGGTAAATAAAGGGGCCGCCTGCACTACCATCGAGATTAATTCCTCGGCCGGCGCGAATTTCTAGGGAAATCGATCGCGATGTAATGTCCCTAGGCGCTAATTCCATCCGCGACGGGGCATAATTGGCCATAAATCGATCGCCCTCCGAATTGATCAAATAAGCACCTTCGCCCCGCACAGCCTCGGAAATCAACACTCCCACCGGATACAAACCAGTCGGGTGAAACTGCACAAATTCCATATCTTCTAGGGGCAATCCAGCCATCGCCGCCATCGCCAAACCGTCACCAGTCGAGGCGTAATCGTTCGAGGTAGTGTTGTAAACCCGACCGTAACCCCCCGTAGCAAACATCACCGCCTTAGCCCGCACGACGGCAATTTCACCGTCTATCAGGTTAAACATAACCACGCCCTTGGCTTGGCCTGCTTCCAAAATCAGGCGGGTAACGTACCACTCCTGATAAATGTGAACTCCACAGCGCCGCAGATTGTTGACTAATTCGTGGAGGATAGCGTGACCGGTTTTGTCGGCGGCGTAGCAGGTGCGGTTGTGGGAATGTCCGCCGAAAGCGCGCTGGGCAATTCTGCCGTCTGGAAGGCGCGAGAAAAGGACTCCCATGTGTTCTAAATCGATGACTACACCTGGTGCTTCGCGGGTGAGGATTTCTACCGCGTCTTGGTCGGCTAAATAGTCTGAACCTTTTACTGTGTCGAAGGCGTGGGCTTTCCAACTGTCTTCGGGATCGACGTTTTGCAGGCTGGATGCCATGCCGCCTTGGGCTGCGACGGAGTGCGATCGAATCGGGTGAGTTTTGGCAACAACTGCTACCTTGAGACTGGGGTCAGTCCGCGCAATTTCTACAGCGGCGCGGCAACCTGCTAAACCGCCGCCTACAATGATTACGTCGTGTTCCAGCATTGTTTGAGTAATTTTGAGTGTTCTCCTCAACTTATCGTGACGCAAAAAAAAACTTCCTATCAAAAGATCGGGAAGTTTTTTAACTTTTGATTGGAATGGAACATCAAAAGTTACAATTTCAAATGAAATTAGCCGAGAGTTTCTACAGGCTGCTGATTGGATTGATTTCCCGTTGCAGAAGGTTGATCTTCGGTGGCGGGGTCTACCGCAAGCACTTGAATGTTATTTAGCAGAGTTGTAACGAAAGCAAACAGCAAGAAGGGCAGAGACAGCACTAAAATCAAGCCGACGGTAGCCAAGGCGTAGATTTGGCGGGCGCTACTCCACAAGGCGAGTGCCGACGCTAGACTTAGGAAGATGACTATCAGCCAAACAATGATTTGACCGTAAATGTCGCCAAAGGTGAGGGTACATTTAAGGCGATAGTTTTGGATGTTATTCATTTGATGCCTCGGGAGATTGCTATTACGACTTGTCCAAAAATACTTTGACAGTGCGTCAATGCCCACTTTGACACTCCGGGCGCGTGAACGCGCGGGGATTCTTGGTTCACCCAGTTGATTTGCTCGTTGATGTCGCCACCAAAGAGTAGAGATCAGTCTGTTCCCAAGCGTTAATTTCGGCGTGCCCCGCCGTATTTGAATTGATTCCTACTTGCTTCAACCCTTTCGCCAAAATATTCAGCGAGGCGTTGTGATCACGATCTAATATCACACCGCAACCGCAAATATGGGTTCGGGTTGACAGCGTTTTTTTAACGAGATTGCCACAATTTGAACAATCTTGGGAAGTATACTGAGGGGCGACAGCAACTACTGTTTTGCCGTATATTTTCCCAAAATATTCTAACCATTGAGCAAACTGATCCCAAGCTGCATCGCTAATTGATTTAGCAAGCTTATGATTTTTAACCATATTCCGCACCTGAATCTCTTCGTAGGCTACAAAATCGCTAGATTTTACCGCGCACAACGCCGTCTTGATGGCGAAGTCTTTACGCTGCCTGCTGACCTTCAGGTGTTTTCTTCCTAACTTATCGATGGCTTTTTTTCGATTGCCAGAACCTTTTTTTTTTCGAGAGACTCGTTTCTGCAATCTTTTCAAAGCTTTTTCACTTTTGCGGAGGTATCGAGGGTTGGCGACTGTTTCACCATCGCTGTCGGTATAGAAGTGATTTAATCCCACATCTATCCCAATAGCTTTACCAGTGGGAACAGGTTCCTCTTTTCGCTCCACATTGATACAAAACTGGGCGTAGTATCCGTCGGCACGACGCACAACTCTGATCCGTTTAATCTCGTCGGGCGCATAAAAATGCAAATCCCGACTACAGATCAACTTAAACTTTCCAGCAGCAAAACCATCCTTAAATGTTAGACATTTTTTGTCGGTGGAAAGTAGCCATCCTGATGTTTTGTATTCTACAGAACGAGTATGTTTTTTAAACTGCGGGTATCCCTTTTTTCCTGGTTTTTTGGCTTTGCAATTAGCGAAAAAACGTTGAATAGCCCAAATGGCACGTTCAGCCGAGGCTTGACGTGCCATTGAGTTAAGCTTGCCTGCCCATTCAAACTCTTTTGCCATAATGGCGCATTGTTTGTAGAGGTCAACCAGCTTAACTCCTTGATTTTCTGTCCAATATTTAAGAGTTTTGTTTCGGACAAATTGAGCCCTCCTAATCATCTCGTCAATGATTCGGTATTGGTGTGCTTTGCCTTTTAACTTGAACTCTAATGTTATCATGCAAACATCTTACCGCATTTACGAAAAACTGCGCTCACAAATCTGTATCTTTAATAATCCTTTACAATTTGTAGAGATTAAAGCCGTCCTAGAAGGACGGGGCTTTAGACCCAAAATTTTTGGTAAACATTCTTTAATAAGTTGCCACAACACTTGATAAATTTTTGCTTCTGACTGGGAAATTCGGGAAACACAGTTGGCTGACGCACTCCGAGGCCTAGAAACCGGGTTTTTTACTGTTTTGGCGGGCTGACTAGAAGTAAACGTGCGAAAAACCAAGGTGATGGCCGCCCGTGCGTCCAGGATTAGGAAACCAAGGCATAAGGGGAAAGTCTACTTTTTGAGGGAGCCCTGACTTGGTAAAGTAATGTTAAGCTGCGTGGGAATGGAATCAACCTTTATAGCGTCGCACCTGTCTTTTCGCCCATGTCTTCAGAGAGCAAATTGCTGATTTCGCGCTGTTTCCTGGCTGGTTTGGGAACGCAGACGTTTGTGTACCGCGAAGACCGGATTCCCCAAGAGAGTCCGGTGCTGGTGGTGAGCAATCACCGCAGTTTCTTAGATCCTGTGCTGCTGACGGCGGCTTTGGGTCGATCGATCCGCTTTGCTTGTCATCATTACATGGGTCAAGTTCCGGTCATGAGGGAAGTGGTCACGACTTTCGGCGCTTTCCCCTTAGAAGCACCGGAACACCGACTGCAGCATTTTTTCTCTCAAGCGACAGCGCTGCTGCAAGGCGGGGAGATGGTGGGGGTGTTTCCAGAGGGTGCAGAACCGATGGTGAAGCTTACTGGGCCCAATACTGTGGGGAAGTTTCAGCGGGGATTTGCTCATTTGGCTTTGCGGGCGCCGGTGCGGGATTTGGCGGTTTTGCCGGTGGCGATTAGTTCTTTTGAGGAACAGTCAATACGATCGGGTGTACCGCTCAAGTTGTTGAGTTTGTTTGATCCTTCCGAACCGTTGTTCGATCGATCTGGGTGGCATCCTGTGATAATTTATCAGCGAGTTAATGTTTTAATCGGCCGGCCTTACTGGATTACTGTCGAGAGACAGCAGCAATATCGAGGCAAAAAAGCCAAAGCAGTTGTTGCTGAACTCACAGACCACTGTCAGGGAGAAATTGCAGAATTACTCCAACGAGGTTGTTTGTAAGTTTGTTGACTGTTGACTGTTGACTATTGGCTGGTGTCCGATTTCCAATTCTTTAATCGTTGACTGTTGACTGTTGACTGTTGGCTGGTGTCCGATTTCCAATTCTTTAATCGTTGACTGTTGACTGTTGGCTGGTGTCCGATTTCCAATTCTTTAATCTAAAATCTAAAATCTAAAATCGATTGACTTGAATCATGGCAAATGCTAACAACAAGGTTCGTTTTCTAACCCCCAAACCGCCGAAACCAGATCGGCCTTTATTTGTATTTCTGCCCGGTATGGACGGGGGCGGTTTGCTGCTGCGCTCCCAAATTCCTAAATTAGTCAATCATTTCGACATTCGTTGCTTAACTTTACCTGCGGACGATAGGCCTAGTTGGGATGTACTGGTTGGGGAAACAATTGCCTTAATTGAAGCCGAAAAGCAAGCCGGAAATCAGCATCGGCCGATTTATCTGTGCGGCGAGTCATTTGGGGGTTGTTTAGCGATGAAAGTTGTTTTAGAAGCTCCCCAATTGTGCGATCGACTAATTTTAGTCAATCCAGCTTCTTCATTCCGACAACAGCCTTGGGTGCAGTGGGGTTCCCATCTAACTCAGTGGCTGCCGGCGAACCTTTATCCGCTGTCGGTAATCGGTTTATTGCCGATATTAGCATCCTTAGGAAAGATTGCGCGCGACGACCGGCGCGCTTTGCTAGAAGCGATGCAAGCGGTACCGCAACACACGTCTGTGTGGAGATTGGCGTTAGTGCGATCGTTTGATGTTGATGAAAATCAGTTGCGCGGCATCAAACAGCAGACATTAGTAATTGCTAGCGGTGCCGATCGGCTGCTACCTTCTCTAGCAGAAGGGAAGCTTTTAGTCAAGGTAATTCCCAATGCGGAGATGGTGCTGCTGGGTAACAGCGGTCATGCTTGTTTGTTAGAAACAGATGTTAACCTTTACGGGATTATGCAAGCTCGCAATTTTTTGACTGAATCAATTAGTCAGCAGTCATTAGTCAATAGTCATTAGTCATTAGCTATGACTTCTCAGTTATGAGTCGGTCGGGGCAAAATTAGAGATTGAGCGAGAGGTAAAGTTTATAGAACCCATTTGACATCTTTTGTAAAATCCTTACAGGGCAACTATTCTAGCCTAAATCTAGGATTCTACTGATTCGCCCCAAACCTAGTTGTGGTAATAAGTCTGGAATAGATGTCAAATGGGTTCTATATTACAATTAACCCGCCCTGACACTCATTAGTAAGTGCTCGAAGACCAGCCACTAATGACCAGCCAATAATGACCAGCCACTAATGACTAATGACTAATGACTAATGACTAATGACTAATGACTAATGACCAGCCACTAATGACTAATGACTAATGACTAATGACTAATGACTAATGACTAATGACTAATTAAGATTCAGCCATTTTTGAGCGTTAAGCCGCTGGACTACGCCAAACACCATGAGGTCGAGAGTAATCTTGCGCTCGTCTATCAAAAAAGGCTCTAAAGTGCTGGTATGGGTATTATTTTCAGCACAGGAAAAGGCTCTTTGACTTTGAATATTTTCTTGAGGAAAATACAGGTTAAATTGACGCTGACCTTCTTGGAATTTACCAATTACCTGCCAGCAATCTCCAGCGGAACTCATGCCAGCAATGGGGAGTTTTTGCTTGGCAAAACGCACCTCTAAATCCTGAACGCCCTGCTTTGTCAAAGCAGTTTGCAAGGCGGGCAAATAATCTTGTTGAATAAATTCCGCAAAGGGTTTGTCTTCAACAGCAGGTGCTTTTTCCTTTTTAGCTTTAGCTGGGGGCTTGTCGCCGTCAGCGGCTTTAGCTGGGGGCTTGTCGCCGTCAGCGGCTTTGGCTGGGGGCTTTTTAGCTTTAGCTGGGGGCTTGTCAGTGCTGGGTAAGTCGGTTGTCTCGGGTGCGTCGGAACTCGGGGCGTTCTCGATCGCAGCACTGGGAGTTTCTGATTCGCCAGCGGTAGGGTTTTGCGGTTCTTCTGGCATTAAGGCTTCCTTGTAAAATTGATCAGTAGGAGTTTTGAGTTGAGATCCGGGCGATCGATCGAGTCGATCGCACAGATATTTTATCGAAAACCAAGCTTAAAGAATTGTCAGTCAAAAAACTTTGAAATCGAAACACTCGCTGCCGGGTTTGCCTCTTGACAAATTACAACTTTTGTGCTGATTCTAAATCTCAGCGACAGATCGTTCAATCAAACGGCGGGCGAGAGTTTGAATACCGGTGTGTTCGTAGTAGTTGGTAGTAATGTCGAGGAATGCGCCCACGTAGTCCACCTTGTCAGCAGAAATGTCTACAAAACTCTGCAAGTGGCCGAGTACGTTTTGAGGAGTCAAACCTCGATCGCTCACAAAAGAGCTCATCCAGCCAGAAACCGAGTTAAAGCTTTCGCCGATAAAGCCGAGCTGGCCTGCGGGAGAGCCGCCTGGAATCATGCCGCCGATCGACTTAAATGCCTGATTCTCTTGCAAATCGCTGGGGGAGAGCTTTTGAATCCAAGACTGAGTTGCCATGATAAAGTCTGGCCCCAAAGGAATCAAACCATCAAAACAAACCAAAGCAGCCATCCGCATCAGGGATTCGCCGCCGTAGTCGCCCAAGGAAGCGGCAAAATCGCCAATGCTGTCGCCGGGGAGGCCGTTAATTTGGCAAAAAGCGAGCAACTCAGTGACTAACTTCAAAGACAGATCGATCGTTTGAGCTTTTTCAGGCTTGGGAGTGATATTGCCGAGGAACGACAAAAACGAGACATTTTCCGCAACTTTATTAGCGAGGGCAGCACTGCCCAAAGCCTTGTCGGCGCTGTCAATAGTTTGGTAAAGCCAGAGAGCGCGTTGATAGCCCTGAGACTTATCGTTGAAGAGGTAGATGGCGCGATCGCCAATTTGCTGAATCAGTTCTTCGTCAGTTTCGCCAGTAACGGTGCGAATGGTATTTTCAAAGCCAACTAAATTGTTCCACTCGCCGGGAACAACAAAGTCAAGCGCTCGCAAGGCTTTGACAGTCATGTTGTCTTTAGGCAGTGTATCGACTAATTCAAAGACTGTTTTGCTCACAAAAAACTCCTTATGCTGGAACGAAAATCAAAGGTATTACTTTTGGCAGATGGCAAAAACTTCACACTCTCTTTGTGGCAAACTTAGTTTTGATAGCGCCCGACTCGAGTCTGGCGCGGAGTGTGACAAGAGACATTGCTACTTGACGCGGGCGAGGCCACCGAGGTTAAATTTTGACAGCCAAGCTTCGCGATCGCTCGCGGTAAAAGAGGGACTGCGGGATTGAACTTTCACCTGATAGCGATTTGCCACTAAAACAGCGGTACCATTAGCACCCTGATTAACGGCGGGATAGCCGCCAATTTTCTTGGTACTTTGCTGGAATTTTGTACCTGCGTTGGGGTTGCCGGCGATGTCGTTAATCGAGAGCACCGCGACATTTTGACCGCCTTTGTTCAGCTTAGCTTCAGCAAAACCAGATTTTTCTTGAGCGAAGACGCGATCGAATCCACCGCCAGAAGCCGGGAAGTATTTATTTAACTTACCGCCTGCAACTGCCTTTTTGGGCAGGTTTTGATTACTAGCACTTGATTTGTCAGCAGTTGTCTGCTTGGCTTTAGCAGGTGTTTGGGTGCTTTCCTCCTGGGCTTTGTCCCAGCGGGAGGGGGCTTGGGTTTGACCGCAGGCGGTCACCAACAGCAGTACCGAGATCAGGAATGGAGCTAAGATGCGGCGTGCGGGGAAAAATTGCATCGCTGTCTCCTCATTAGTAGGTTTCCATAACAATTGTGGCTTAGAATTTGGCAATTTGTGTGCTCTGATCGGATGATTTGTCTTCTTTGCAAAAAAATCCTCTGCCTGCAGGCAGAGGATTTTTTTGCAATTACGAGTTTTGAAGGAAGAAAACTGAAAGATTGCTCCACAGATAAATTCTGGGGATGGGGGTAAAGAAACTAAGTTTTCTGATAGCCAGCAATCTCAAAACAATTTTTGCTGATTTTCCCTAGATTTATCTAGAAATGTCAGAGCAATTGTTCGTCAATCGTCTTACTTCGGCTTTCCAACTTAGGTCTTACTTTAGGGGTAAAGCTCAGGCGTCGCTTTCAATGTGGATAAACAACAAACCCATTACCACAACTGGCATCAGCCAGCAAACGACCGGAATCAAAATCCAAGGCAAGAAAGAGGCAGCGTAGGTACCTGTCATGTCAAATTCTCCAAACTAAAGTTAGCGTGTTCCAACAGGGATATCGACGAGTAGAGTCTAATTGTTGACTAAACCACGGAAAATGGCATCGATGCCCTTAAAGTTTTCGAGTAAGAAGTAAGCAGCAAAGACCCCGCTCATCCCGCCAATGAAGAAACCAGCGGTAAACTGGCTCCACCCTTCAGCAGTTTTCAGGGAATCGGGAGTCATCGGATTAGCGCTGGGGTAGCTGGTGTTGTCTGATTTGAAAGAGACCAAACCGTAGGCAGACATACCTGCTGTGCCGAGCAGAACTAAGACGAGGGCTGTAATTAATCCGCCGAGATTAGCTGCTTCTGGGTAATCCCGCAGTGGCCCGAAGACGATTTGGGGGCCGACAAGGAAATAACCGTGTGCCAAACCGATTTCTAGACCTCGAACTAGGGGCGAGAGTCCTTTGCGGTAGGCGGGCAAGTTCCCAATAAATGCTTTGGTGAAATCAGAAGCACTGATGGGAGTTGCTAGATGACCCGTGAAGGGGTCGCCGTTAAAGGGTTTAATAAGCTCTGCATCTCTGGGATCGGCCATATTCTCTTTTTCCTCGCTGTGCGTAAATTTTGAGGCGTTCAAGTCATATTTTACGCAGGGACGGGTTTCCTATTTGCATAATTGGCAGCTAGCTTTAGAAAAGTTCACTATTCTTTAGTTTTCGGAAGAATTTTTCTTTTGTCTCTTATACCAGAAAGCGAGTCGATCGGGCGACACTCCCAAAAAATAAGCAATAATTACTATTTGATTGATGACGGTGGTTTTGATGACCCCAAGCTGCTGCCAGCGGCGGTCGGAGGTCAGCACGGGCTGGGGTAATATTGCAATGCGGCCTTGTTTTTTCAACCGGCGCACGAATTCAAAGTCTTCCATCAGGGGTAAGTCGGGAAAACCGCCGATTTTGTCAAAGGTAGCTGAATAGAGGAAAATGGCTTGATCGCCGTAGGGCATTTGGAGAAAGTTCGATCGCCAGTTTACCCCTGTTTCTACCAGCCGCAGACAGAGCCTGCGCGCATCAATTTTGAGTGGAAACGCCCCCCCTACTGTGGACGGTTTAGCTAATGCCATGCGCGCGTCAGAGTCGTAGCCTGGAGGTAAAAGAGTGTCGGCGTGGAGGAACAGCAGGATATCTCCAGTAGCGGAGGCGGCACCTGCATTCATTTGAGTAGCGCGGCCTGGGGCGGTAGAGATAACTCGCACGCCCAAAGATTGGACTATATCTGCGGTGCGATCGCTGCTGCCGCCGTCGGCGACAATGATTTCAACATTTTTAGCATTTCGGGCGGTGGAGATGACTGGGGCGATCGTAGATGCTTCGTTTAAGGCTGGAATAATAATAGAAATTTTGAGATGAGGATTTTCTGATGGCATACAGAATTAAGCAGCCCGTGAGATAGAGGGCGGGTTTTGTACAAAGCTTATCTGTTATTCAACAGCTTCGGACAGTTTTACGCTTTACAGATGGGGTCGAGAAACCGGGTTTCTAGGAGTTTTGGGTTGAGTAGCGATCGATCTAGCAAGCAAGAAACCGGGTTTCTACGAGTTTTGGGTTGAGTAGTGATAAATGCAGTCATAAACCCGGTTTTTCACGAGCAGTCATAAACCGGGTTTCTACGAGTTTTGGGTTGAGTAGCGATCGATCTAGCAAGAAACCCGGTTTCTCGGAGTTGGGCGACGCTTTACGATAAATGCAGTCATAAACCGGGTTTCTACGAGTTTTGGGTTGAGTAGCGATCGATCTAGCAAGAAATCCGGTTTCTAGGAGTTGGGCGACGATTATCGCAGAGTATCGCCCTCAAACCATGATTCTATTTTGAGCTAAATTTTGTTATATTTTGGCTTTTTGTCGCGCTTGCGACTATTGTCGCAAGCGCTGTCTGACCGCTGCATTTGGTCAGACAAATACAATTACTATATTATGACCTTCTGGTTTCACAATCAAGTGTTTTTTATTAATTTAATATGAGAATTACTAATGAATTAGATCGGCTAAATATAGTTTAATTATTTCAACATATTCATATCTAATTTGAGCAAATCCTCCGGTAGATCGATATCTGCAAGAGTGGGAAGATAAGCAATTTTCAGATCGAGCTTTTGGGCGATCGCCCGCGTAGCAGCAAATACCTCACTGCTTCCCCAGTTAATGCCCCTGAACAATTCCGGTATGGATCGCCCCAGCCCGATCAGATAATAACCGCCGTCTTTTGCTGGGCCCAAAACTAAATCGTGCTGGCTGAGTTTGTCAAAAGCTTGTGCGATGATTTCTGCTTTCAACCCAGGACAATCAGTGCCGATAATTACAGCTTTGTCAACCCCTGAATTAAAAGACTTTTGAAACGCGGCTGTCATTCTTGCACCCAAATCGCCGTCTATTTGATTTTGATAAATAATATCGCTTCCCAACCAGTCTTGCATCTGTTGTTGGCTGCCGCCTGTGTGGTGAATTTCAACGGATAGTCGGCGGGAGTTTTGGAGAGAGATGCCACGGGCGATCGCCTTTTGGGCCATCAAGCGGTGAAGGTTGGCAGCGCCTGTTTCTCCCAGCACGGGAATTAGTCGAGTTTTGGTTTTTCCCGGTTCGGGATAGCGGGTGAAAACCATCAGTTTTTCTGGAATCATACCATTTGAGATTTGAGATTTTAGATGAGAGTTCTTGTAAAAATCTTTGATAGAGCCGGTCAACCGCAGATTTTAAGCAGATAAACACAGATTAACGCAGATAATTTCAAGATTGTTTGTGATTGAGTGCAATGCAAGTCTAATATTGGTGGGTTGGGCGCGGTTTAAGATTTTTTGATTGGTGACTTAAGTTAATCGCCGCGCCCAACACACCCTACCATAGGTTAACTGACAATTAGTTATTAGACTTGAATTGCATAAATCTTTGATAGAGCCGGTCAACCGCAGATTTTAAGCAGATAAACACAGATTAACGCAGATGCTTTTCAAGAAGAGCGAGTGAATGAATGCAATTCAAGTCTATTGGTTATTAGCTCATTTCTAGCATTCGTTGGATGGGTTGCAAAGCCGCTAGTTGCAGGTCTTGGGGCATTGTAATTTCGGGGTTTCTATTTTTCATGGCTAGATACAATTTTTCCAAGGTATTTAATCTCATGTGCGGGCATTCGTTGCAAGCACAAGTATTATTGTTGGGAGGAGCGGGAATAAAGCGTTTGTGCGGTGTTTGCTTTTGCATTTGGTGAATGATTCCCGGTTCAGTCGCGACAATAAATGCTTGGCTGGAACTGGATTGAGAATATTTGAGCAAAGCTGTGGTGGAACCGATATAATTGGCGTGGCGAAGTACGGGAGGTTCGCATTCTGGGTGGGCGATGATTTCTGCTTCGGGATTTTCGATTTTGAGTTGAACTATCTTTTTTTCTGAGAAGTTTTCGTGGACGATGCAGGCTCCTTGCCAAAGTTCCATTTGTCTACCGCTTTGTTCGATGACGTAGCGGCCGAGATTGCGATCGGGCCCAAAGATTATTGGCTGATTTTCGGGGATTTGGTTGACAATTTTGACGGCGTTAGAACTGGTGCAAATTATGTCGCTCATTGCCTTAATTTCAGCGGTACAGTTAATGTAGGAAATAACTAAGTGTTTTGGGCGATCGGCTTTGAATGCTGCAAAGGCTTCGGGCGGGCAACTGTCGGCGAGGGAACAACCTGCATTTAAGTCTGGCAATAATACTAATTTGTCGGGATTGAGGATTTTGGCGGTTTCTGCCATGAAATGAACTCCGGCAAAAACTATGACATCGGCGTTGGTGTTGGCGGCTTTGCGGGCAAGTTCGAGGGAGTCGCCAATGAAGTCTGCGATGTCTTGAATGTCGGAGTCTTGGTAATAGTGGGCGAGAATGACGGCGTTTAACTCTTGTTTGAGGGCGTTAATTGCTGCAAACAAGTCGTCGGGCAGTCTGGTTTGAGTAAAATTCGGAGCTGGTGCGGTGGTAAACACAGTTAGAATATTCCGGGGAAGGTGGCGGCTGGACTCAAGTGTATTTGAATTATAGTTGAATTCACCAAAAATGGTGGGAGAGGGGGAGTGGGGCAGAGGTAACAACTTTGCCATAGATTAACCGACTGACTGGTAGTGGCAGCGAGATTTTTCGATCCAAAAGTGGACTTAGCTAATTTTTTACCAGACGGGGCAATTAGACTAAAAGCTTTATGCTGCAAGACATTTAACAGTAAATGCTCTCTTTTAGTCACGAATGTTTTGACTGGTTTCTATTGACAGAGTTATTTACATCGTTTAATGTAACCATAATGCAGTGTAAAGAAGCTGGGTCTATACATCTATGTACTTTGAGGACGATCGCCAGTGGCAGGGAACTGCTGAGTTTCTGACAAAAGAACTAAAACGACGGATTGAGCAGCTTGGGCTATCTGTGGAACCACCAGCCTTAAGAACTGTGCGATCGTGGAGAGCTAAGCAACTCCTGTCACAGCCGAAAGGTCAAGAATTTGGGTTTCGACAGATTTTAGAAGGACTGGCAACAGCACTTTTGCTCAAGAAAGGCTGGACACTGGCCGCGATCGCCCAAGTTTTGCCCTCATTCCCCGACGCAACTTTGGAGCAACAAATTCTTGGCGAGGCTGATGGCCAAGACCCAACATGGTTGCCACAAATGCAAACAGCGACATTGCCATTACCCACAGGACACGCCAGCACGATCGATCTGGCTGAAGATACTGTTATATTGCTGGCCCAGGGAATTCTGCTGCAGTACACAAGAATTCTCAATCGAGACATCGTTCGCCAAGACGACAGTATGCCATCGGAACTTTATCGGGCTATGTGCAAGTTGGGTCGGCTGTATATAGAAGCCGGAAAAAGCGATCGCGCCGCTTGCATACATACTGTTTTGGAACGTGCTAGATATCCCCTCGATAAGTGGGAGTTAGATATTTTTAGTCACCCAAATTTTCGCTTTGGTCAAGCAATTCTCATTGATCCAGACTTGCGAGTGCCGACCTCAGATTGTGCAGAAATTGCTAACTCCAGAGGTACTTTTGGCGAAGATAATGCGATCGAACACCGCCTGTACGAGCGGTTGCGCGAAGCAACTGAACGATTGGGAAATCGCCACCGACACAAAGCTTATACGGCTTTGCGATCGCTATTTGGCAGCCGATCGCTCATCGGAGAACACCAACTTTTAGACTACTTACGTGACAAAGATTTAACTCCTTTACAAGGAACCATAGCTGACACATTTTTTGATAGCGTGCCGGATATCTGGTTAATTAACGGACAGGCTCATCGCTGCGCCTATTGCGGTACTCTAATGCGCCCCTATCCCGATCGAAAACTTTTTCCCGATGGGCGATGTCCGATTCGCCAATGTCTCGGTCACGAGTCTTCAACAGCAAAAGTTTCCGATAAATTAGACCCAAACCAAGACCAATTGCTGATTGCCAAGCCGCAAATTTTAACCTATTGGACTGGACCGGGAATCGACGAATTAGCAATTTTTGATGCTGCCATAAAAAACGGACTCGATGCCGAACTTTACCCAGAATCAGACCTGTGCGACGTAGCAATTAACGGTCGCAATATCGGCATTGATGCTAAGTCATATACCAGTCCCGTCTCCCTTGCCTTGCGCCTCAACCGCAGCATTGGGGGGCTGATTCACTACCGCCGTCGCATTATTGCGGTCAGCGACCAATTAATTGATGAGCGGCCAGATTACCTCTCTACTTTTCATTCAGCGATCGATAAAAAAGGCAATCCTGCTACCCTAGAAATTTTGTCTGTTTCACAAGTTATTCAGTTGTTAAAGGCAATCAAATATGAGAATTAAACCTGATTTCTGGACAGGAATCGATCGCATCTGCTGGCTGTGCGTGTTGATGGCAGAATTTATCGAGACTAATTCCCTAGAATATGCGCCTTTAACGATATCGGGAATGGCGAGTGTAGTCAATGCACCCGCGTTGGCAAAAGCCCGCCAAGCTATTTTCAATATGCGCCTGATGTCGCTGGCTTACGTAACAGAACAGTCAGTGAAACACGCCGTTGCTATTTATAACGATCGCCACTACCGCAACAAAACTCAGGGAACCTATAAAATTAACTCAGAAACACTGCAATTTGAACGCACAGACCCCCTAGAAGACCCTTTAATTACCAAAGCGCGTCAAATTCTGGGCCAGCCTTTAGCACACCAGTTTTACCGCGCTACCTTTGCCGATCCCCGCCAGCCAATGGCAGTTGCTTTAGGTGAAGAAATAACAGCAGCGAGAGTTCCAATTGGCCCGATCGCAGCCCCCCTTGCCCAGCGCCGCACCCATTCCCTCGATCGCCTGCCACAAGGAAAAATCCGCATTCCCCTTGCGGAACTTTACGAGTTAGCAGTTGAGATGGATCGACGCGAAGCCAATCATCCTGAAAAAAGACAGGGTAACTGGGTAAAACGGTTGCAACATTTTGTGCTTAAAGTGCCTGAAATTGGCAAGGGCTTGCGAGAAGAAACAGTCATCGAATTAGAAGGCATCAAGCACTTAATTGGACTGCCAGGATCGGGCAAAACAACTTTGCTCGTATTGATAGCTGTATGGTTGGGAAAACACGGTTATAAAGCGATGTTTGTGTTTCCATCCATTGAAGTTGCCAGACAGTACATGGCACAACTTGCATTTCATGAAATTAAAGTGGGAATGCTAGTCGGTCAAAGCGATGGAACTCGCCGCCGACACGCTAACAATATTGCCGAGGCGATCGCAGCATCAGGGGGAAATGGCGGCTTTGCTTATAGTTTGGAACAGGCAGAAACTTTTAGCTTAAATTGCGTCTTACCTGCGTTTTCAAATGCTGATACTTCGATGTGGGGATTTGGTTATGCACCCTGCAACGAAATTTTACAAAGCAGTGGCAAAAAAGGGGAAATGAAAAAGCATCTGTGTCCGGTTTGGACGATGTGCGGCCGCAACAAAGCACCCCGCGATTTAATAGATGCCGATATTTGGGTTGGTCACGTTCTTTCAATGGATACTGAAGTTCCACCTCATGCCATTCGCGAACGCATTCGTTATTTTGAATTGATTGCCCGGACATTCGATGTCGTAGTTTTTGACGAAGCAGATATGGTGCAATCAAATCTGGATGCTTACGGTGCAGCAACTTTAAAACTTTCAGGTGCGGCAGATTCTATCCATTTAGTCATTCAAGAACAAATTCACAATCGTTTTGCTCGTGGCGAAAATTATCGATTGTTCGATCGCAATGTAGAACATTACAGCCGTGATTTATCGGAATTTGGCGATCGCAACACATCGTTAATTACTGCCGTTCAAAATATGCCATCATCGCCAGTCGGCAAACGCTATGAGAATCAGTTATTAACCGTTCTGAGAATTGTCAGCGATTTGTTGGATGGCTTTGAGAAAACTTCTAAACGCGATCGCCTCGACGAAGAGGAAGTTAAACAAGGATTTAGCAAAAGTAGAGCCTTAAGTCAATTCTGGGAAACAGCAGCTTACCATGCTTTTTACGATCGCACGGGCATTGAACCGCACGATCGGCTAAACCTGGATCTGTGCGCTCAAAGGCTGGGAATAAACTGCGACACCCTCAAACAGCAGTGGGAAACTCAGATTCTTTATTTTCGGCGTTATTTAGCAGAAAATCTAATCGAACGCCGCGACAAAATTGTCAAACAAATTGCCGAATTGTTTTTGCCTTTGTGTTTTAAAAAAGGCAATGAATCAGCCGAAGCTCAGGATACAATTACCCTACTTGTTTGCGTCACTTTTGTGATTTTAGGCTATCAGCGAATCGTACCAGAAACCAGAACAATGGTAGCAGAAGGACTGATTCGGGAACCGATCGTAGAATCGACGGCAACGCCGGAACTGCGACAACTGATTCCTGAGAATATTTTGGGTTCTTTTTCAGGCGTGAAGTACAGTTTTAAATCGGCACAAACTACTCGAATTCAAGCCTGCAATGTAGAATTGTCTTATATCATTTTTGTGGGTGCGCCTCGGATGTTAATGCACCGTTTTCACCAGTTATTTAAGGCAGATGGCAAACTGACAGGGCCGGCGGTTTTAATGACTTCAGCTACTTCATTTCTCGAAGCAAGTCCTGCTTATCACATTAATTCTGTGCCGGATTATCTGCTCAAACCTCGCCAAACAGAACACGATCCCAAAAAGAGCATTTACCGCTTCAAATGGCTGCCCGATCGCGAACGGGGCGATGAACCTCTCCGATATAGCGGTGCAGGCGAGTTGCGCGATCGCAATTTAGAAAAAATGGTAGACGCATTAGTACGGGGAGGAAACCAGAAATCTGAAATTTACAAATCCATCCTCAACTTTGACAAACAACATGGTATTTACCGCAAAGCTGCCTTAATTGTTAACAGCTACGAACAAGCTCGCACTATTAAGAAATTTATCAACGATTACCATCCAGAAATCGGGAAAAGAACCAAAGCAGTTGTTAATTTGCTTAAAAACGGAGAGCAACCAACTGATTTCGTTACCACGGCCCAGTGCGAGGCTTTAGGAGATGATGAAACTTGCGATATTATCATTTTTCCGCTGTTGGCGATCGGTAGAGGAGTGAATATTGTGTTCACTAAAGGCCCCAGGAAACTCGATGCAGCCATTGGTACAATTTATTTCCTCACCCGTCCCCATCCCACGACTGACGATACGCAACTGTTGTACAGTCTAGCCGGAAAAGCTACCCAAGAATTTGACAGTCGAGTTTTTACTGAAACAGAAAACTTGCCCGCAATTTCTAATGCTTGGAAACAGTCGAGAAAACAACTCTGGAAAACGGCGAATCACCTGTTACGCGAACCCCTCATGGCTAGCCGTTTGGGTGAAGATTTATTTAAACCGTTTACGGCAAATCAGATGGTGGGCATTTTACAAACAATCGGGCGCGGGATGCGAAATGGGTGTCCGGTACAAGTTTACTTTGTCGATGCAGCTTGGGCAATTAAATCTACTAAAAATGAACCTGACTCCGGGCGGGACAGTATGTTAGTTCAGATGCGAATTATTTTAGAAGAATGCGTCAAGCATCCCGATCCAGTAATTCGAGAAATTTATCAAGAACTTTATTGGGCATTTCTCGATCCCATGCGACGCATTGATGGCATAGTTTACCCGGGCAGTTTGCGGGATTCAGAAGGTATGACAGAGGAAGAAGACGATTTTGATGATTTTTCACATTTATTGGAGATGTAATTATGAACAGCGAAACTTTTGACAGATTTGAATTCGATCGCGACAGCGAAGCACAGGAAACCTCTATTATTGGAGATGCAACCATGAACGACGAAATTTTTGACGAAATTGAAGCTAATGAGGACGAAGAAACTGAAGCAACTGTGGTTTCAGACACTCTTTACATTCCTCTTGCAAATAAGAGTCTGAAAGAAGTTCCCCTAGCTTTTACCGTCCCAGATAACATCGAACCAGTAATAGTCAAAGGCTTGACGCTAGCTTGGACAAAATCTGCTTTGCATGAGTTTTCGACAATCAAAAAAGCTATTAGCTATGGTGATTCAACCGTAAAAAATCTTCCTTATGTCTCGCTGCGAGGCTTGTTAGAAGTAGGACTTGACAATGCAGAATGGATTCAGTCTAATTTAGGTTTGAGTAACTATTCGTTGAATCCTAAAAATGTAAAAGAGCCTGAACCATTTGCTTACTTAAATTCCGAAAGTACAGAAGATATCCAGAAAGCGTTACGCCCAATTATCAACGAGTGGATTACAAATTATCTCAAACCTTTTGCTGAAAAAGAAGATGGGCTATTGGAAGTTATCGACCGTTTGGAAAATTTGCGTGACCAAAAAGATTTGCTGAAAATTACTGCGTTAAAGTCTCAAGTTTTACCGTGGAAATGGTCGGGAGAAACAGGCACAACTCAGGCTACAAAGACTTATGATTATCGCGTGTTAGTCGATTATGCAGCTCGTGCGATCGCCGGAAAAGAGATTTTTCAGGGGCTAGGAACAATGAAGCGGGTTATTTCTAGCAGTGGAAGGCTCACAAGCGGGATGGCAGAATTGATTACCGATCCGATTTCTCTACCCAAACATACAGGAAAGTTCAGTCTGGTAATACGATTAGAAGTCGTAACCTATCCTTCTTTGCACCAGCCTTTATTGAAGATAGATGTTTCCAAACGCCGTTGGTTCAGCCAGTTAAAACCCGCAGCTTATAAATTGGGAAATATTAGCGGCTTTGTCTTTTCTGATGATTATGGCGATCGCGCTTTTAGCTACAAATTGATTTGTCAGTCCGAAAAAAAGGAGAAAAATCAACAGGATAAAAAGAAAAATTGGCTTTGGGCAATTGATCAAGATTTTGAAGCGTTGCGTCGCAAGCTAAAACTCCCGATGAAAACGGCTGACGGTCAAAATATTGATGGTTCTCAAATTGCATTGGGTAAGGCTTCAACTGATAGCTGCCAAGTCATGCTAACTTACCGCAACGGATTGCAAGAAGGGAATCACGGAATTGAGGCAGGTGTACCAGAGATTGATAAGTTAGAAGCTTTTGAAAAGATTGCCGAAATTATTAAGCCTATTGGCTTTCAACCTTTTGAGAATTACTCGATCGTCCCATTTAAAAGAGGTGAAGGTTACAAAAAAGACGATACAGCTTCACGCATGATTAATCTGCCTACATTGTTAGGTGCTGCTTTAGAAATTATCGAAAAAGACGACTGTTCTGATTTGACTCCTAAATACCTAGACAGATTTGAGGATGATCCATTAAACAGCTTGATGACTAAACACCTTGATATCAAGTTAGAGAATATTTTGGGGGGCAGAAAATCCCTAAAATTTGGTAACTCTAAGTCACTCAACCAGACAGATCAACTCAAAGTCTTAATTCAGGCTAACCAAGAAGCTATGCGTCGGCTATATCCTAATGACAAACTGTTGCTTGTTATCTTTTACGAAGAACAATTAGCAACAGAATTGACACTGCTGCAAGCAATGATTCGAGTTCTCTGGGGTGATGCGATCGAACTCATAGCTAATCGTTTGCCAGCAAACACTCACGGGCCCAGAGAGTCCTTGCCAGGTGCAAATTTGACAGCGAAAGATCGATCGCAACACCGAATAAAAGCCTGGGAGTCGATCGTCCAACAACTTGCTTTACGAAAACAGCAAACTTTTTGCCTCGTCATGGCACGGGAATGGTATCCCAACAATAAACATGACGACTCTGTTAATAAACCCTCATCCCGTCAAGCACTGGCTACAATCGCTGGTTCTTGCGTCCAGTTTCTGCTACCGATTGAAACAAGTAAGGACAAAAATATTCTCAACCTCGATAATTTTTCCCATCGAGTGCAAGCTGCTCTAAAAGACTTACTTTGGGCTCATTCTGGCCGCATTGATGATGTCAAAGAAAAGGTTGACAAATGGTTAAAAGACATTCCAGCAGAAGCCAGACCAAAAGAAATTATTGGGATTACCATTGTCCGCAAACAGAAAGGTCGCGCTCGCGGTTCTATTGAGAAAACATTTTTGCCAGTTGCGATGCGTCTCAAGGTGGAGACAGGTGAATGCGAACTGTGCTGTGCCTATGAGAAGGGTAATAATTTACAAATCAGCCCTTGGAGCAAGTTTTCTGATGCGATCGCCTTCATCTCTCAAATTTCGCCCGTCAAACTGGCTGATAAAAAAGATCGGCGTCAGACTCGTTTCATGGACTTTGTTAAGCAGATTATTTCCAATTCTGTAGACGAGGGAAATCAACCATTAGTGATGATTGATTCTTCTAACTGCGCGCAACTTTGGCCTTGGCTTGCCGATACCAGGATGAATGCAAATGAAATTAACCTCGGTCAGCAGTCCGAGCGGATGCAAGATGCGTGGAAAGGTGCACGTCTGATTCGGATTCGCCAAGACCTCGCACCGGGAATTATTGATAAAAAAATGCGATATTTAACAGAAACTTCTCTGGAAGATACGCGGACAGAAAAAGAACTGACTTCAACCCTTGAAATTCCTTCAGCGTCTAGTAAAATGAAATTATTTCGACTCAGCGAAACTAATCAAACGGGTTGTGTTGCTTACCTGTCGGTAGGACGTAAAACTCTCCATCAAAAATTACGCGGTCAAAGTTGCTATCGGCAAATAAAGATTAACGTAGCTGCTAAGAAACCTGATGGTTCTAAGGGCGAATTCTTAAATAAAGCTGGATTAAAAGTTAACCAAATCGCAAGCAAACCACCGTTTCTGGGTCAGTGGCCAACTCCCAATCCCCTGGAAATTGTTGTGACTTTGCGACAGGAAAAAGATGATTGCGATCGCCTTGCTGCACTGGTAGAATCCCTACGGTATAGTTTCGGCCACTACAGTGATTGGTCGAGCTTACCTGCTCCTCTGTTTTTTGAGCGAGTTGTGCGAGATTACATCAGCGAATTTGCAATTGAAGATGAGGAGGCGGAACCAGATTTGGAGGAATAATGCAGTCTAGGGGTGCTGTCGCGACTCGCTTGAGTGTTAAGGGGTTACAGTCGGTGTTGAACGGGCTTAACTTCAGGCCAATCGCTTCCAATGTTAATGGGGGAGAGAATTTTTGCGCCGAGGAGTAAAAGATGAAGAAAGTTGAGCAAATCTAAAATCTAAAATCCTCTGGGGGAGGCTGCGCTGTATAATTAGTGAAGGCTGGATTTGCCGAGAATTGGTAAGTTTTGTACAAATTTTTAGAAGCGGTTAGGCATCGATCGAACGTAGCAAATCAAATGAATCAGACTAAATCTATCAAAATTGCCGTGGTGGGAGACGTTCACGATCGCTGGGAAGCAGAAGACGGCGAGGCGCTGAAGCATTTGGGCGTTGACTTGGTGCTGTTTGTGGGGGATTTTGGCAATGAGTCGGTGGAGGTGGTGCGGGCGATCGCATCTTTGGACATTCCGAAAGCCGCAGTGTTTGGAAATCACGACGCTTGGTACACGGCGACGGATTGGGGCCGCAGTCAGTGCCCTTACGATCGCACTCAAGAAAATTGGGTAAAACAGCAGTTAGATTTAATGGGAGAAGCTCACGTCGGTTACGGGAAACGGGATTTTCCAGAATTGGGCATAACTGTGGTGGGAAGCCGCCCGTTTACTTGGGGGGGATCGGAGTGGAAGTACGCGGATTTTTACTCGGAGTGGTTTGGGGTAGAAAGTTTTGAAGAGTCGGCGCGGCGCATTGCAGGAGCTGCTGCGGATGCGGACTGCGAAAATGTGATTTTTTTGGGTCACACGGGCCCGACGGGGTTAGGAGAGGCTCCTGAAGACCCCTGCGGGCGAGATTGGAAGCCGCTGGGAGGGGATTGGGGAGACCCGGATTTTGCTGAGGCGATCGATCGAACTCGGAGTTCTGGGAAGCACATACCTCTGGTAACTTTTGGTCATATGCACCACAAACTGCGGCACACGAAGCACGAGTTGCGGAAGTCGTGTTTCTTGAGTGGGGAGGGTACAGTTTATTTGAATGCCGCCAGCGTACCGCGAATTGTGGAGAGAGAGCGATCGAAACTGCGGAATTTCTCGATCGTCCTGCTGGAAAATGGAGCAGTGTCGGAAGTGTCTCTGGTTTGGCTGGGGGAAGATTTCGCAGTGGCCTTAGAACAAATTCTTTATCGGGGCGCTGAATCTGCGGCTATTTGTAGTTAGAGACAATTGCTGGTATGATAAAATTTATGCGCCGGGAGAGGTGGCAGAGTGGTCGAATGCGCCTGACTTGAAATCAGGTGAACCGCAAGGTTCCGTGGGTTCAAATCCCACCCTCTCCGTTTTTGAGAACTACCAAAAGAACAGGCAAAAAAAACACCCCCGCAGGAGTGCTGTTGCTTACCAGGTAATTTTTCTAGCCAACTGAGTTAACTAAACCCTTCCTCATCTGCCGGGTCGCCGTAGGGGTCTTCGCTGGCCGGACTCACATTGCCGAACATTCCAGCATCCGCTACGTAGTCAGCCGGGTCGCCGTAGGGGTCTTCGCTCGCCGGACTCACATTGCCGAACTGTCCGTAGT